>VGNW01000051.1 GCA_016865955.1 Chloroflexota bacterium
ACAAAAACTATCTTAAAGCCGTGCGCACCTGGTGCGACCAGAAGGGGATTCTGCTCATACTGGACGAGATACAGACGGGCATCGGGCGCATCGGAACGCTCTTCGGCTATGAGCAATTCGGCATGGAGCCGGACATTATTACGCTGGCAAAGGGGCTGGGCGGAGGCATCCCCATCGGCGCATTCCTGGCAAAAGAGAAGGCTTCCGTATTTGCTCAGGGCGAACACGGCTCGACCTTCGGCGGCAATCCACTGGCATGTGCTGCCGGATACGCCACCTTGAAGTTTATCATCGAAAATGATATACCTAGTAAAGTCGATGAGAAGGGAGAGTACCTGCTATCCCGGCTGCTGAGGCTCAAAAAGAAGCACAGTTTCATAGTGGACGTCCGGGGTCGCGGCTTACTGTCAGCCGTACAGTTCAACAGCGACCTAACCGACGGGATAGTGAAATCCTGTCTGGAACAGGGTTTATTGCTCAATCCGGTGAAGCCAAACGCAATTCGCTTTATGCCGCCCCTGACCGTCACCAGGAAAGAGATAGACGAAGCGGTGGCGATACTGGACAAAGTTTTTTCCAAAATTTAGAAACTGAAAAATGCAAATTGCAAAATGAAAAGTAGGGGCGAGGTTGCCTTGCCCTCGAAATAAAGGGTAGAAACGAAAGAGAGGGACAACATTGAAGGACAAGGTAGTACTGGCATACAGCGGAGGTCTCGACACCTCCGTGGCAATCAAATGGATCGGCGAGAAATATAAGATGAGCGTCATCGCCCTGAGCATTGATTTGGGCGCTGAGAAGAACTACGAGGCAATCCGTGAGAAAGCCCTCAAAGTAGGCGCCGCCAAGGCGCTAGTTGTCGACGCCAAGGAAACTTTCATCAATGATTACGTGTTCCCTGCCCTCCAGGCGGATGCCATATACGAAGGGCAATACACCCTCGCCACAGCCCTGGCGAGACCGCTCATCGCCAAGCTCATGGTAGAAATCGCCCTCAAAGACAAGGCTGCCGCAGTAGCTCACGGCTGCACTGGGAAGGGCAACGACCAGGTCAGGTTCGATGTCACCGTTCTGGCGCTGGCTCCCCAGCTCGATGTCATCGCACCGGCACGGGAGTGGGGCTTTACCCGGGAGGAGACCATAGAGTACGCCAAGAAATACGGCATACCGGTGCCGGTCACCGTGAAAAGCCCCTATTCCATAGACGAAAACCTCTGGGGCAAGAGCATAGAATGCGGCATTCTGGAAGACCCCTGGGCTGAGCCGCCGGAGGAGATATACACCTGGACCAAATCGCCGGATAAAGCCCCCAGCAAGCCTCAGTACGTTGAGATAGGCTTCGAGAAGGGCTTGCCCGTCAGCCTCGATGGACGGGCTATAGGCGGCGTGGAGCTGGTGGAGAAGCTGAACCAGATAGCCGGAGAGCATGGCGTGGGCAGGGTAGACCACCTGGAGAACCGGCTCGTGGGCATAAAGTCGAGGGAGATTTACGAAGCTCCTGCGGCAACTGTTTTGCTGACGGCGCATCTGGCTCTGGAGCAGATGACTCTGGCTAAAGACCAGCTTCGTTTCAAAGCGCGTGTGGCTCAGGAGTACGCCGACCTGATATACAACGGTCTCTGGTTCTCGGCGATGCACGATGACCTCAGGGCTTATGTCAAGAGCACGCAGACACATGTCGACGGCACGGTCAGAGTGAAGCTGTTCAAGGGCAAGGCTACCGTAGTCGGGCGCAAGTCGCCCAAGTCGCTGTACAGCTATAAGCTTGCTACCTACGACAAAGAGGACAAGTTCGACCAGAGCCATGCAGTGGGCTTCATTCAGATTTTCGGCCTGCCGGTAAAGACACAGGCGCAGGTGCAGAAGAAGATGACCAAAAGTCTGCGCAAAATCGGGAGAGGCGAGTTTGTCTAAAAAGAATAGCTCAGGTGGAGGATAAAACCATTGCGCAACCGTTTCGGGAAAGAGCTGGATAAGCTGGCAAAGGAATATACCGCCTCGGTGTCTTTCGATAAGCGCCTTTATCGGCACGATATCGCTGGCTCCATAGCTCATGCCCGCATGCTCTGGAAGCAGGGCATCATCCCGGAGAAGGACGCCGAGCTTATTATCATGGGGCTTATCTCCATCAGGGAAGAAATCGAACACGGCAAGTTCCAGTTCAAGGAAGAGCTCGAGGATATCCACATGAACATCGAGGCGCGCCTCATCGAGAAGATAGGCGATGCCGGAGCAATGCTCCACACGGCGCGCTCCCGCAACGACCAGGTAGCCCTGGACATGAGGATGTTCACCAGGGAGGCAATCTCAGAGACCATAGCCAAGCTCAAGTCGCTTCAGGAGGCTCTGCTTACCCTTGCCGAAGCCAATAAAGACGTGTCCATGCCCGGGTATACCCATGTCCAGAGGGCACAGCCGACGCTGCTCGCCCATCACCTGCTGGCTTATTTCGAGATGTTTCAGCGTGACATCGAGCGCTTCCAGCAGTGCTACCAGCGCACCGATGTCATGCCTCTGGGCAGCGGCGCTATGGCAGGCGTTTCTTATCCGGTTGATCGTTCCGCAGTGGCGAAGGAGCTTGGCTTCAGCGAGGTCAGCGCCAACAGCATGGATGCCGTGTCCGACCGCGACTTTGTCATTGAGTATATGGCTGCAGCCAGCATGGCGATGATGCACATCTCACGCCTCGCCGAGGAGATTGTGCTCTGGTCGTCGGCAGAGTTCGACTTTATCGAGATTGACGATGCTTACGCCACCGGCTCCAGCATCATGCCGCAGAAGAAAAACCCCGATGTAGCGGAGCTGGCGCGGGGCAAGACGGGCAGGGTCTACGGTCACCTGATGGCTATGCTGACCACGATGAAGGGGCTACCCCTGTCCTACAATCGCGATTTGCAGGAAGACAAAGAAGGGCTTTTCGATACGGTGGACACCCTGAACCTCACGCTTGAGGTCTTCGCCGCCATGATAGCCAGCCTGCATATAAATAAAGAGCGAACACGCAAGGCAACTGAGGAGAATTACACCCTCGCCACCGATGTTGCGGACTATCTGGTGAAGAAAGGTGTTCCCTTTCGCGAAGCACACGGAATAGTCGGCAAGCTGGTGCGTTACGCCATCGAGTGTAAGAAGACGCTCGCCGAGCTTGACATAACCGAATACAAGAGGTTCAGCCAGAAATTCGATAAAGATGTAAAGTCGATAACCGTGGAATCGGCGCTGGCGGCACGCAACATCCCCGGAGGTACTGCACCCGAGAAGGTGCAGAAAGCGCTCGGGGCGGCAAGAGAGAAGCTGAATGGGAAATAAAATCAAGCTCGCCCCCTCTATTCTGTCCGCCGACTTCGGACGGCTGGGCGAGCAGGTTGTCGAAGCTGCTAAAGCAGGCGCCGATTACATACACGTCGATGTCATGGACGGGCACTTTGTGCCCAACATCACCATCGGACCCACAGTGGTTGCGGCTATCAGACCTCACACCAATCTACCTCTCGACGTGCACCTGATGATAGAATCGCCGGAGAAATATATCCTGCAGTTCGCCCAGGCTGGTTCCAACATCATCACCGTGCATGTGGAGGCATGCAATCATCTGCACAGGGTGATAGAATCGATTAAGGAGCTTAAGTGCAAAGCAGGCGTGTCCCTCAATCCGAGCACGCCATTGAGCGCAGTCGATGAAATACTGCCCTATGTCGACCTCGTGCTGGTGATGTCGGTGAACCCGGGATTCGGGGGACAGCAGTTCATCGAAAGCTCGGTGGACAAAATCGCTCGCCTCAGGCGCAGGCTCGATGAGCTGAAATTACCTGCGGAGCTTGAGGTGGACGGCGGCATCAATGCAGAAATAGCTCCGCGTGTGGTGAAAGCAGGCGCGCAGGTGCTGGTGGCGGGCGCCGCCGTATTCAACAAAAAAGAAAGCGTGGCTCAGTCGATAGGGAAAATCAGGGAGAGCCTACGCAATCTTAAAAAAAGCTAAATGGAGGTTAACCGGTAACCTTATGCTGGGTACGCAGACATCTGGTGCAGATGTTGACCCGCTTCTTTTTGCCATCTATCACGATGGTAGCCTTGGTGATATTAGGCATCCAGCGCCGCTGGGTATGGCGCTTGGAGTGGGAAACATTATCTCCGACCATCGGCTCTTTGCTACACAACTCGCACTTCAACGCCTTCTCCTTTTGACTAGGACATCATTTTCTTGTAGAATTCAGCTTAAAAATATAACATAAGCAGGGCAATCTGGCAAGCAAATTGCAGATTAGCAGTTAGGATACGCGTTTTGGGTACAAATCAAGGAGGCCGTAAGACTTTAATGAAATCAGCCGCTAAAACTTTGACACCTTGCGATGGACATGCTCTGAGCGGCATGTTCTGCGCTGCGACCCGCTGGCTGGAGCGCAGCGCTGACGCTATTAACGCACTCAATGTCTTCCCCGTCCCCGACGGCGACACCGGCATCAATATGCTCCTGACCATGCGTGCCGCTGTAGATGAAGCCGGGCGTTGTGCCGATGGCAACGCCGGGGCGGTAGCACATGCTCTGGCTAAAGGCTCTCTTATGGGGGCTCGCGGCAACAGCGGAGTTATTCTGTCACAGATATTCCGGGGGCTGGCACAGGGGCTGGACGGCAAACGTTCCTTCGACGGCAATGACCTTGCTGTGGCTCTGGTGGAATCGGCAAGCTATGCATATAAAGGGGTGACCAAGCCTGTGGAGGGCACTATCCTCACTGTAATCCGCGAGGCGGCAGAGGCAGCTAAAGCCCGAAGCTCTCAGCAAGACACAGACGTGCTATCGGTTATGGAAACAGTTGTAGAAGAGGCAAAGGCTTCCGTAGCGAGAACGCCCAGCCTGCTCCCAGTGCTCAGGCAAGCCGGCGTGGTCGATGCGGGAGGGCAGGGACTATATGTTGTTTTCGAAGGCGCTCTGCGCTACCTGCGAGGAGAGAAAGACGAAGAAGGACCTATAGCTACAGTGGCTGCGGCAACTGCAAATCCCGCCGCCCAGAAAGTTGCGGGGGATAAACAGTACGGCTATTGCACCGAGTTTCTACTTCACGGCAGCGGCCTTAATGCGGAAGCCATCAGAGAGAAATTGCTCAAGCTTGGGGAGTCTGTTATGGTCGTTGGCGACGAGTCCCTGGTGAGGGCTCATGTCCACACCTTCGACCCCGGCTCAGCCCTGAGCTATGCCACATCGCTGGGCATCCTGAAGCAGGTAAAAGTGGAGAATATGGACGACCAGCACCAGGACTTCCTTGCCGCCAGAGAACAGCCTCCTATAGGTACTGTCTCCACCGTGGCTGTAGCCTCGGGTGAAGGGCTTGTCCAGGTCTTCTACAGCGTCGGAGCTACCATCGTAGTCCCGGGCGGTGAGACCATGAACCCCAGCGTTCAGGACCTGCTCAAGGCTGTGGAGGCGGCGCACTCGGACAAGGTCATCATCCTGCCCAACAACGCCAACATTGCGATGGCGGCGCGCCAGGTTCACGAGTTGACCCGGAAGAAGATTGAGGTAGTGCCATCGGAGACCGTCCCGCAGGGCATAGCAGCGCTTCTGGTATTCAACTATGAAGCTGATTTTGAGACCAATGTCTCTGCCATGAAAGCCGCTCTATCGGCGGTACGAAGCGGAGAGGTCACCACCGCCGTCAGGTCGATGAACGTCGACGGCCTGGAGGTGAAAAAAGGGCAAGCTATTGCGTTCCTCGATGGTGAGCTCGCGGTTGCCGGCAGCAATATGTCGAAAGTTGTTTATAAGCTGCTGGACAGAATGGTGAGTGAACAGAGCGGGCTGGTCACCATCTACTACGGCGCAGACACAGAGCAAGCCGAAGCCGAACATCTGGGGGAATCTGTCAGGGAGAAATACCCCTCTCAGGAAATAGAGGTGATTGCCGGACGGCAGCCACACTATAATTACATTATCTCGGTAGAATAGTTTAGCCTCGCTTCGGCTGGACAACAGCTCAAGACATCGCAGAATTCCCGATCTACCGGATAATTTGAGAGGTATTTTGAATCTGACTCTGGAAAACCTGCGCAAGATTCTGGAACTGGAACAAGCCAGAGGCTACAGCGACAGGGCGGTAGCCGGAGGCCTGGACAGATTGCTGCGCAACCTAACCCCCACAGATAACAGACTGGCGAAACTACTGACACAAAACTACTCTTCTCTTGACATAACATCGCGGCGGGAATGGGTAAACGGCATACTCAAAGAACTGGAGCCGGCCAAACCGCAGCCTCCGCCCCAACCCCAGCCCATCATCAGCAGACCGAAGCTGCGACCTGTACAGGTTACAGATAAGAACGCGCAATTCCCGGAATCTCCCATCACCTCAATCAAAGGAATAAGCTCGGCGCTGGCAGGTAAATTCTCCAGGCTCGGCGTTAAAACCGTGCGCGATTTACTTTACTTCTTCCCCCGACGCCATCTGGATTACAGCCACAGAAAGCTCATCTCCCAGCTTGAGGTCGGTACCGAGCAGACCATCGTGGCTAATATCTGGGAGGCTACAGCGAAGTACGGAGCTCACGGAAGACGCGCCACAGAGGCTATAGTGGGAGATGAGTCGGGCAACATCAGGGTAATCTGGTTCAACCAGCCTTACTTAGCCAAGAGGCTGCCCACCAACAGCCGCGTCGTCATCAGCGGCAGGGTAGGGCTTTTCCGCGGTAAGAAGGTATTCGAAGCGCCCGAATGGGAGCTTCTGGAATCCGACGACCTGATTCATACAGGGAGGCTTGTCCCTGTGTACCCCCTCACCGCCGGACTTTTCCCGAGACAGGTCCGGAAGCTGGTCAAGGGAACCCTCGACCGCTGGCTGCCCGAACTCCCCGACTTCCTGCCCGAACAGTTGATAGAAAAAACGGGATTGCTTACGCTCCCTGATGCCATCGGGCAGGCTCATTTTCCCGACAGCGAGCCAGACAAAGACGGGGCAAGAAGGCGGCTGGCTTTCGATGAGTTATTCCTCATCCAGCTAGGGGTATTGTCGAAAAAAAGAGACTGGCAGGAAGGACAAAAGGGCAACGCTTTCACTGTAGATGGCGGTTGCCTCGAACCTTTCTTCAATTCTCTTCCATATAAATTGACAGCGGCCCAGAGGCGAGCCTTCGCTGAGATTCACAGCGATTTGAGCAAATCCAAACCGATGAGCCGTCTGCTTCAGGGCGAGGTCGGCAGCGGCAAAACGGTAGTAGCTACGGCTGCGATGCTGCTCTCCGTCGCCAACGGCTATCAGGCTGCTCTCATGGCGCCGACAGAGATTCTGGCGGAGCAGCACTTCAACACCATCTGCGGCTTGCTCGATAAAGCAACCGATGCCGTAGAGGGCGATAGGCCGCTCCGCAGCTATCCAGCGATGTCGCCCCGACCCATAAAAATAGGGCTGCTCATCGGCAGCCTCAAGGATAGCGTTAAAAGAGAGATTCAGGAGCGTATTGCCACCAGTGATTTAGATATAGTTATCGGCACCCACGCCCTGGTGCAAAAAGGCGTAGAATTCAAGCAAATGGGTCTTTGCGTGGTGGACGAGCAGCACCGCTTCGGCGTAATGCAGCGTTCCGAACTGCGCTCCAAAGGCACCAGCCCCCATGTGCTGGTGATGAGCGCCACCCCCATACCCCGCACCCTTGCGCTTACCGTTTACGGCGACCTCGACCTCTCCATACTGGACGAGCTTCCGCCGGGCAGGATTGAGATTAAGACCAAGTTCCTCAGCCCCGAGCAGCGGCAGAGGGCTTACGATTTTATCCGCAAGCAGATTACCGATGGTCGTCAGGCGTTCATCATCTGTCCCTTAATCGAGGAGTCGGAGGCTATCGAGACCAAAGCAGCCATCACGGAATACGAGCGCCTGTCTCAAGAGGTCTTCCCCGACCTGCGCCTGGGGCTGCTTCACGGTCGTCTTAACGGGATAGAGAAGGAGGAAGTGATGCGGCACTTCCGCAACGGCGAGCTTGATATACTGGTATCGACGCCCGTGGTGGAGGTGGGCGTCGATGTCCCCAACGCCACGGTTATGCTTATAGAGGGCGCGGACCGCTTCGGTCTGGCGCAGTTGCACCAGTTCCGGGGCAGAGTGGGCAGAGGACAGCATCAAAGCTACTGCCTGCTTCTGGCTGAGACAGCCTCCGGCGAAGCCAGAGAGCGCCTTTCCCTGCTCGAGCGCATACGGAACGGCTTCAAACTTGCCGAGGAGGACTTGAAGCTCAGAGGTCCCGGAGAGTTCTTCGGCACGCGCCAGAGCGGTCTGCCCGACCTTAAGATGGCACGGCTCTCCGATGTCGAGCTTCTGGAGCTTGCCCGCAGGGAGGCAATTCAGCTTTTCAACGCCGATCCGTATCTGCGTAAACCCGAACACAGATTGCTGGCTAAAGAAGTCGGCAGACTATGGAACACGGAAGGGGAACTAAGCTAGCTATGCTTAAACATAAAATCGCCCGAATTCTGGAGCAGGCAGCTAAAGCAGCTCAGGTGGAGGGATTGCTGCCTCAAACAGCGCTGCCTGAGATCCCTCCGGAGCACCCTCAGAATCCCGAGCACGGCGACTACGCCTCCAGCCTGCCCTTAAGGCTCGCCAAGGTTGCGAAGATGAACCCCATGACCATAGCTCAGACCATAGCAAGGTTTATCGGCGAGACTGAGGAAATAGCAAAGGTCTCCATAGCGGCACCGGGCTTCATTAATTTCTTCCTCAACGATAAATGGCTGAGCAGCCAGGTCGCTGAAATCTTGAATAAGGGCGAAGCCTACGGCGAGCTTGCCGTCGGTAAAGGCAGCAGGGTTCAGATTGAATTCGTCAGCGTCAATCCCACCGGCCCCATCCATGTGGGGCACGGACGCGGCGCTGTCCTGGGCAGCACCCTGGCAAATATCCTGAAAGCTGCCGGTTACTCGGTAGAGAGAGAATACTATGTCAACGACGCCGGCAACCAGATGGAAGCCTTCTACCGCTCCCTCTATTGCCGCTATCTTCAGGCGCTGGGCATAGAATGTGAGATGCCCGCCGACGGGTATCAGGGCTTCTACCCTGTCGCTCTTGCCCAGAAGCTTGTTTCAGAGAAGGGCAATGCTTTTCTGAATATGCCTGTGGAAAAGGCTGTCCGTGAGATAGGCAAGCTGGCTATACCAAGGGTCGTTGCCGATATCAAGTCCGACCTCGACCTTCTGGGCGTTGAGTTCGATGTCTGGTTCAGCGAGCGCACCCTATTCGAGAAGGGTCAGTATGATAAGGCGATGGCGCTCTTGAGGAAAGGCGGGCACATCGAGGAAAGGGAGGGCGCGCACTGGTTCGTCTCCACCGCGCTGGGCGAGGACAAGGATAATGTGCTGGTGCGCAGCAACGGCTCTCCCACCTACTTCGCCTCGGATGTAGCCTACCACTACAATAAGTTCCTGGAGCGCAAGTTCGACCAGGTGATAAATATCTGGGGAGCCGACCATCAGGGACATGTCTCACGGATGAGGGCTGTGGTCGGCGCGCTGGGGATAAACCCTGACAGATTGAAGATTATCATCTCGCAGATGGTCACCCTGCGCCGAGGCGAGACCTTAATCAGGGTATCGAAGCGCACCGGCGAGCTGATTACCCTCAGAGAGCTGATAGAGGAGGTCGGACCCGATGCCTGCCGCTTCTTCTTCCTCTCCCGCTCCGCCGACAGTCAGATGGACTTCGACCTTGAGCTGGCAAAGAAGGAGTCGGCTGATAATCCTGTTTATTACGTTCAATACGCTCATGCACGCATAGCCAGCATCATGCGTCTGGCTCAGGAACAGCATATAGACTACAGCAGGGGAGATGTGAAGCTGCTCACGCACGGGGCGGAGCTTGACCTGATACGCAAAATGATGCTGCTGCCCGAGATAATCGAGCTGGCGTCGCAAAAGCTTGAACCGCACCACCTGCCGTACTTCGCCCAGGACCTGGCGACCTCTTTCCACGCCTTCTACAAGCAGTGCCGGGTAGTTTCCCAGGACGAAGACCTTACCAGGGCGAGGCTCAAGCTGGTCAAGGCAGCGCAAATCGTACTGGCTGAGACGCTGAAACTGATGGGGATGAACGCCCCCGAGAAGATGTAGAGCCCTTTACAGCCCCTCGTCCCGGTATTTCTTAGCCAGCGGCGGATAAAAGGCATAATGCGCGTCTGTCCAGCCTCTCTGCTGCTCACTTACCGGGCCCCTTACTTTCGCCGGGACTCCGGCAACAAACGAGTTATCGGGTATTTTCATGCCTTCGGTAACCACCGAACCCGCAGCGATGACGCAGTTATCGCCGATTTCGGAGTTATGCAGAGTTGTGGCATTCATGCCGATTAACACATTGTTACCTATCTTCGTGCTATGCACCACAGCGCCGTGCCCTACGATTACGTTGTTGCCTATCTCCATACCGGCGCCGGCGTGCAGGGCGCAGTTATCCTCGATGTCCACATATCTGCCTATTTTTATTTTGGCAAAATCAGCCCTTATCACCGCCCCGGGCCAGACATTGGAATATGTCCCGATCTCCACGTCTCCGATAATATAGGCGCCCTCGCTGATAAAACAGGACTCCGCAATCTTCGGTGTCTTTCCACTGAAACCTCTAATCACTTTCTTCCTCCTGAGCGTAAACATGCAAATTATATCTTGTTCAATCCAATAGCGCAAAACCCTTTATCAATGAAAAAATCACGGCAGTTATGTAACTCACCAAACAGAATATGGAAAAATGTGCAACAATATGGTACAATAAGAGTACTAAAGTACTGTCCTATTTTTTCTTTTTGGGTTATGGATTCCTACTCGATTGCTTCGTAAAGTAATAGGTAAGGGGGGATTATTAGTGTCTGAAGCAGGATACATAGTTGTAACATATAAGTTCCGCAGATTGAACAGAAGGTGGACTGCATACTGTGAAGAACTTGGGACAGCAACCTTTGGCCGCTCTTTATCAGAAGCAGAAAAGAGACTTGACGAAGCCGTATGGTTGCATTTAAATACTCTTGAAGATGTAGGTGAGAGGAAACGATTCTTCGAGGAGCACAATATACAATTACACACTAGTAAGCCCAAGAATAACATTACTCTTTGTCTACCACTTAGACAAGAAGTATTCGTACGTCCGCATGTCCAGCAAATTCCCGCAATGAGTGCAGCTTAACCTATATCCCGTACTTATCAATCAGTTGAATTAGCCCTGCCTTGCCAATATTCGTCTGTTTAGGGCCAAGAATTGCCGCTAACGTGCCATCATCTAGAAGCGCACTGGTATCTGGCACTATTGTTACCCTTGTTCGGTCCGAGAACTTCTTAAACAGTGAAAGGCCGTGTCGTGCTCGCCTTTTGATAATCCATCCATCTTTTATGAGGAGGGTGATTAACTTCTTACCACTTAAAGGAGCAAGCCGAGCAGACTTTGTCATAGATTTCTCTTTAGTATTTAGTGTGCGTCTGAGTCAAGCAAAATTTGCTGAGCGCCTATGAGTTTATATTCACCTTGCCCTACTTTCTCGAAGATGCCACTATCTGCCATCTCAGCAAGCATCCCTTGAACCATAACATACGCAGTCGAACGCTTTTTGGATTTTATGAATCCCTTGCTATAAAGAATGTCAGTAGCCTGGCTCACTTTTATTCGACCACCTTGCTTCTCAGCTATTAGTTTGATCCTTTCTTTGTGAGTTTCCGCACTAGCCAAAACCTTTGTCCAGTCAAACTCTGTGCCTACCTGTTTACCACTTCTACGCAAATAACTCTCCAAGGCTACTTGATAGGCTTCCACTTCTTTCGCCAGCATTGTCTGCTTTTGTATTAGCTTGCTTATTTCCTCGTCTACCAGTTGCAATTCGGATTTTATATCGCTCAGAAGCCTTCGAGTCTGCTCTTCGTATGAATGATTGCTCATAACCATTTTCTTTCCTCCTAAATATGCTCTATCTAGTGATAGATTTGTAACTCTGACAACTGCAAACCCTTTACTATTGTATTTTTCTAATAACTTGACACCTTACATAATTATTATTATATTATTAAATACGGATGGAGAGGGATTCAAACCCTCGGTTGGTGGTGTAGACACCAACGGCAGTTTTTAAGACTGCTGCTATAAGTCACTCAGCCATCCATCCACAAAATATCCTTGGTTGGTTGCGACCCACCCAAGGATATTTTACATCCACCTATATTGTTTGTCAAGCCCCAAGTAGTTGTTATATGTTGTTATATGTTGTTATGTCTTGTTATATCTTGTTGTAGCACATCGTATCTTTTTATCATTTTTGCGCAGATTGCGGTACAAGAAGCTCTACATCAGCAGAGTTCGTAGGAAGGCTACTTTTGAAACACCTACCCGCCTTTTAATACAGAAGGCGCTTGTAATATAAAGCGCTAAAGACAGCCGGGGTGATTAGTCCCTCTTCCTTGACAGACACCCGCTCAAGTGTATAAGCTGTCCTCGACAACACTAAAGGAGCGCATCATGCCCGCCCTAGCCAGTAGTCAGGATATCTACCAGCGTCCCGTTGAAATATTGCAGAGCCTCATCCGCTTCGACACCACCAATCCGCCCGGCAACGAGGCTGAGTGCATCGCTTGCATCAACACCCTTCTGAAACACGCAGGCTTCGA
>VGNW01000052.1 GCA_016865955.1 Chloroflexota bacterium
TGCCGAGTAGCTGTTGCTTCTTATCTTCAGCACCCTCTCCTGCTCCTTCTTGGTCACCCCGATGACAGGCTCCAGCCCGCCGTAGCTGCGGCATATCCCGGAGATTCGCTCGAGTTGCAGGTTCACCTCCTCCTCGTTGCGCCCCTCCACGATGAACATCAGATACCCTTTCCCCTCCTTGGAGGGCCACTCCATGCCCAGGCTCGCCGCCGAAATCTCTACTACCAGGCGGTCCATGTACTCCGCAGCCAGCGGGATAATCCCGCTCTGCAGTATTTTGGGCACTGCGATGATGGCATCGTTGCGGTTATCGTAGGGCACAATCATCGTAGCGCTGGCGGCGACCTGCGGGTACAGCCGCAACACCACCCGGGTGATGACGGCGAGGGTACCCTCGCTGCCTATAATCAGGTGCATCAGGTCGTAGCCTGTGTTATCCTTGAGCAGCTCCCCGCCCAGTCTCAGTATCTCGCCTGTGGGCAGCACGGCGTCGATACCTTTCACATAGCTTCGCATCACGCCGTACTTGACCGCCCTCGCCCCGCCGGCATTGCAGGCGACCAGACCGCCCACCTGAGCGCTTTCATCGCCGGGATGAGGCGGGAAGAACAGCCCCTCCTGCTCCACCTTCTCCATCAGCTCCTTAAGCGTCACGCCTGCCTCGGCGATAGCCATCAGGTTATCCTTATCTATCTCGAGCCCCTTCAGCCGTTCCAGGGAAAGGATGATGCCGTTGCGGGTAGGGATAGCGCCGCCGCACAGACCCGTCCCGCCGCCGCGGGGGAAGACCGGGACCTTCTCGCGGTTGGCGAGCTTGAGGATGCTGCTTACCTCTTTCGAGTTAGCGGGCTTCACCAGAACAAGATTGCGCGCCGGCTTGGGCTTCACCGTCGGCGCGGTCTCATCCGTCAGATAATCGAGCATGCGCTCCTTATCCGTTATCACCCAGCTTGTGCCCACGATCCGCTGCAATTTCCGGATAAGCATCTGACGATTCCCTTTCAAATCTGACTTTACTACCTATTTTACCATTAAGGTCAAAGGGCCCTTCGACTGCGCTCAGGGCAGGCCCTTCGGCTTTCCTGCGACAAACCTTCGTCTAGCTCAGGACTGGGCTCAGGACAGGGCTCAGGGCAAGCTTGTCGAAGGGTATAGCATGGCCCGAGATTTATGTCGCAGGAATTATTTAAATTTTAGGTCGCTGACGGGGGTTTCCGGCTCGGCTTCGGCTGAACGTAGATTTCAACCTCAAAAAGGGTATAACCCCAGTCCGGGTTGTTTACACATCCTTCTGCTTTTCCCCCAAGCTCCGGGGGCTTTAGTCAGTCTCAGCGGCGATGAGGTCGTTGTGCCTTAAGCACGAAGGTCTCACATCTCCGGCACTGACAGATGGAAGTAGTGAGGGGATGTCCCGACTCCCCGGCGCCTCCGTCCTGTGACGGAACCCGCACCACAATATGGTTTTGGGGTAATAATAGAACACTAGTTCTTAGGCTGTCAAGAGGAAGATGTCGCTTTTATGGGCTATCAGCATTCAGCTTTCAGCGGTCAGAGGGGCATGGAGAAGGGAATTGAAAAGTGAAAAGTGAGGGCACGAGCTGTCAGCTATCAGCTTTCAGCGGTCAGTGGGGAGCACGGGCAAGGAGAAGTGCAAAATGAAAAATGAAAAATGGGCAGCGTTGGAGGTTTGCATTTGACACTTCTATAATTCGCTATTAAGCTGTTAAGTAGAACCTCTAGTGAGATAACCATAGGGAGGTGGTCGCATGGAAGCTTTAAGCTATCGAGTGCTGCTTCGGAAAGAGCCGGAAGGAGGCTATACGGTAATAGTTCCCTCACTCGCTGGCTGCGTTACTTATGGCGATACCGTAGAAGAAGCTATAGAGATGGCAAAGGAAGCCATTGAGCTGTATATAGAAAGCTTGAAAGCTCATGGTGAAGAAGTGCCCTCAGAGGAAGGGACTCTGGAATATACCCTGATGGTGAAATCCCGTGCCTAAGCTCCCCGCTTACACGCCACAGAGGATAATCAGTGAACTTGAGAGGAAGGTTTCATCCTTGACCGAATTAGAGGAAGTCATTACATCTATTATCATCCTGAGAATAAGAGGCGAGCCGTTGTGCCGTTCCATAAGAAAGAGTTGCCCAAAGGAACTTTGATTGAGATTCTAAAGCAGGCGGGCATAAGCAAGGCGGAGTTGCGAAAGATTAAGTAAGTGATTAGCGGTGCCGGCTGGCTGTAGGGGCACAAAATTTTGTGCCCGTGTAGCTCTTGCGTTTTGTAACCTGTAAGGTTATAGAAGTAACTAAAAAGATTAAATCTTCGGTAGGGGCGACCCATCGGGTCGCCCCACTTTAGCTTGTTCCACGCGCTTAACTAAGTCCGAATGTCATCACTACCCCAAGCAGGAAATCCAGTCCCCTAAATATCTATTGACAAATGGTATCATTAATGATACCATACAACGTAGATATGGGTTCTATAGAGAATTTGGTTCGGCAGTTTGAAAAGAACCCCCAAAATGTTAGGTTCGCTGACCTTCGCAGAGTTTGCGAGCATTATTTTGGGGAGGCGCGTAGCAAAGGTAGTCACAGCATATATAGAACACCCTGGGAGGGCGACCCAAGAATTAACATACAGGATGACAAGGGGAAGGCAAAGGCTTATCAAGTTAGACAAGTTTTAAAAGCCATAAAGAAACTGGAGGGGTCATAAAAATGGCAACAAAAGCAGCAATAAAAAATGACCGCTATACCTATAGGGTGACCTGGTCGGAAGAAGATGAGGAATATGTAGGCTTATGCGCCGAATTTCCCAGCCTAAGCTGGCTTGCCGGTACACAGGAAGAAGCGCTGCAAGGAATAAAAAAGGTAGTAGCGGAAGCCGTAGCAGATATGAAGTCAAATAATGAGCCAATTCCCAAACCGATCGCAACCAAGCATTATTCGGGTATCTTCACGGTGCGCGTGACTCCCGAAGTGCATAGATCGCTTGCTATACAAGCAGCAGAGGCTAACGTAAGCATCAATCGTTTGGTTTGCGGGAAACTAACGACACCAGTTTAGGTTACCCTGCTCACTCAGAATCACGATGAGGGGCCATCCAAAGGGTTCCGTCCCGCGGTAATGCCCCTCTTTTTTATTAAGCTCCTCTTTTCCCACTTCATTTTGCACTCTGCAATTTTCACTTTGCAATTCCAGCTTTATATGTCTTTCCTGCGCAAGCAGGAATCCAGGCGCTCTCTCCATGTCGTTGTGTGTCCCGATTAAGCGGGACGTGGCAATCTGGTGGGGTGAGGGTGCTCTGACCGCTGAAAGCTGAATTAACGGGTGGGTCGGAGTCCCGGATTGTCGGGACGCCGACCCTGTAGGGGCACAAGGCATTGTGCCCAATTGGGTGAGGTTGCCTCGCCCTTAATGTGTCTCTGTCAAGGTAAGATGTCGCGGGAAAGCTGTCAGCCTAATCACGGCTTTACGAGAAGGGCGGTAGAAAAGGACTAGGATTTTGGCGCTAATTGCCGAGGTATCCTTGACTTCGGAAGCTAGTTACGGTATATTCACGAAAAGAGTTCGGTCAACTCTAGAAGGATACGGGCGGTGAAGATCTCGAACCGATTCTTAGTTATTGGGGCTCTATTCATCACCTGCCTTATTACAGCAAATATCATCGCCGTTAAACTGATAACGCTGGGCGTTGAGCCCATAAGACACGGCGGGTTTCAGTTTCCGGGGCCGTTACCTGCGGCTATCGTTATTTTCCCATTGAGCTATATCTTCGGCGATATCCTCACTGAAGTCTACGGATACCGGCAGGCGCGCAAGGTTATCTGGCTGGGCTTTTTGTGCAACCTTATCGCAGTGTTCGCCTTCTGGGTAGCGGGGCAGATACCAGCGCTTGACTCGGATGTCCAGAGTGCCTATGAACGCATCCTGGGTTATACCCCCCGGCTTCTGGTAGCTTCCTTTCTGGCGTACCTTGTCGGAGAGTTCGCCAACTCCTTTGTCCTGGCCAAGATGAAAATAAAGACCAAGGGGCGCTTCTTGTGGTCCAGGACTATAGGCTCCACGCTTATCGGCGAGGGGTTGGATGCCACGGTGTTCATCATTATCGCCTTTGGAGGCATGCTGTCATGGCCTTTAATCGGCGGTATAATCCTCACCCATTGGCTGATGAAGACTGCCTACGAGGTGGTAGCTACGCCGTTCACCTATTGGGTGGTCAACTACCTCAAGAAAAAAGAGGGTGTTGATACCTACGACTACGATACGAATTTCAATCCATTTCTGGTCACTAGATAAAGATAATAACTGGCGCCAGTTAGATAGGCGGACCCCCCCCCCGCAATTGACACAACTCGTTGAAAAAAACCCAAGTATTGTGAAATCCACGACGCTTGTTTCGGTTAAAACCACGGAAAATGATCACTTCGATTCCTAAATTTCTACATACGGGACATTTGCAACTCTTCCAAGGCTTATCCTCCAAGGTCCTCTCATATTTATCACGAAGGTCTTGGACGTCAGACGTACGTAGAAGCAAACCGTCGTAAGCTTCGAGTGCGTCAAGCACATCTTTGAGATTGCGCTGCTTGCGGTCGAACTCCCGAAGCAGTCGCAAGCAAGTGGTTTCAAGCTTTTCCAATTTCTTGACGGAGACACCAGCCTCCAACGCATTTTTACAAAAGCGTGGGTCGTCACGGTAAGGAACACGAAGTGCGCTGTACCATTTTCCTGTAGTAGAAAGGTAATTTTTGTCTGACCTCAACCAAGCCTTTCTTAGATATGAACCGCTGTCGAAGCTCGCTATTCCAAGTTCTTTAAGTCTTGGGAATAATTTTTCCCGCAACACCCCAAACAAGTGTATACGAATAGATGGGGCACTTTGGGGATAGACTCGTTCAATCCTCAAAACTACAGCCTCAGCAATTGCCTGAATTTCATCATCTCCTCTCGGGACTAGGCCACCAAGGGCGATGTATTGATAGCCAACCTTAATGTAAGATTCAGCGAGCGAGGCAAATTCATCACTGGATTTAGCTTGAATAACACCCATCGGAATAAATTTTCCCGTCTTTCTTGACTCAACTAAAAAATCGCTCGCTAATCTAGCTGTTAGTTCTATACGCTCCGAAATTTCGTTACTTCGAAGTGGTCTTATTTTGTCATTATCTTTCACATCTCCGAATGGAATGTGATCTATGGATGCACCTATATCTACCCCCAAGGATGAGTACGATTTAACAACCTGAGCGACAGTGAATGGAGGAACAGGATCTTGTCTGTAAGAGAATGCCCCACAGTCACCCAAAACCATTTGTCGTTTGGTCAGGTGCAAATATTGACGAGCTGGAATAATTTCCGCTTCTGGTTTTAGCCCATTTCTGGCAAATCCTTTTGCCATATGTGCTTGGCCGAGACTGACAAGTATGCCATCATATAGTTGTCGACGTTTGAATAATTCATGGGCATACAAACGGATTCGCTCTCCACCGTCCCATGAAAAGCGGTCGTTAATAAAATCATAGTCGGGGTCGAGGTAATCATCCCAATCGGGAATGAAATATTTGAGTGGTTGGTTAGCAGTGCGATTGGCTCTCGAATGAATGCCTCGGGCCAAACCTTGATTGCTTGGCTCTGCCTTTGCTTTCGCCCAATCTGCGCACCAGCCTTTGAGCACACTCAGTTTACGTCCTATAGAACCTTGAGCTATATCAACCTCAGCACGTGTGAGAAATGTTGGTGGTAAGGCAAACAGATATTGCTTGCCTGCCCAGATAAGAATCTTTCGGAATTTTCCAGGTGGAGCAAATCTCTTTACAAACAACTCGATTTCAGGACTAAGTTCTTGAATATTTTCCTGATCCATCT
Source organism: Chloroflexota bacterium (assembly GCA_016865955.1). Classification (GTDB taxonomy): domain Bacteria; phylum Chloroflexota; class Dehalococcoidia; order SZUA-161; family SZUA-161; genus VGNW01. Next base: position 5,869 of record VGNW01000052.1, read on the forward strand.
TGACGTCATAGGGCAGTAGCGGAAAACGGGACTCAATCAGTCCGTGTTTTGCTGACAGAATCCAGATTTCGGGTCTTACTCCGGATCCATTCAGCCCCTTCCGGAGAACACGATACGCAGGCCCATCGTACAATTCTAGAGCAGTAAGAGGCGCGCTTGTCTGCTTCTTGGTTGCCGAACAAGCAATGATTAGCAGATCAGGCGCATGGTTGTTACCTATCTTTGTAGCTTCATTGATAAGAGAATGCGATATTTTTAGCATTGCGGACTTTTATATTAACGATGATGTGATTACACCATTCAGTTCACAGCCCCGGGCATATGATAGTGACTTAGCTTGATGCGCGTTAATTTGCAATTATGTAATAGATGTCTTTCACACTATATGTGCCGGATTCATTGTCTAAGGATAACGTATGGGCATTCGTGTTGCAAGATTGGGGTCATTACGCACAGTTGTACAATTCCACCTGCGATCACATGCAACGCATGTATCCTCACCTGGCCCATGCCCGACCACGGGGGCAGGCCAATTTTGGTGAAGGCGGGCATCTTCTATAATTCCTACCGTCTCCTTGAAAGCATCAACGGCAACCTGCACACGCGCTTGATCAATAGTGACCGGCAACAGGGCACGCTGCCGCCTCTCGTTTATAGGGCTCTGTTCGTCTATCAATTCATTAAGAAAATAGAGGTTGGCAACCCTGGGGAATACTCCATGTCGCCGGAAATATAGTGAAGCGTATACTAACATTTGGAACTCAAAGTCTTGCAAACATGGGTCATCTGGTCTTGGACGCTTCACGCCTTTGTAGTCCCAAATATCTAAACTATCAAATCCTCGATCAGTATCGTTGGGCGCAGTTAGTACATCAACAGTTCCATGGAGGATGAAGTCAGTCTCATCACTCTGCATTCGGTGTTCAGTATCCACAACCCTTGGGTATAAAGTTGGCCCCTCCACACGATTGAAGATTTGAATGAGTCTCAAAGCCTGCGTTTCCACTGCGACACGGGCGCCGCGTATACCACGTGCGCGTAAAGATGCTTGAACCTGACTAAAATATCTTTCGATATCCTCGTCAGTTGGCAATGTTTCTCTTGTTGCGGGATCAAGTAGGCCAGCAAAATGGGCATGTGCGCGATCGAGGACCTGATGTACAATGGTGCCGTAAAACAGCTGAGATGTACGTGATGGCTCATAGCCGTGTTCAACTTCAAAACCATACTGGTGCGCACATCTACGGTACGATAGAATATCGGATGTAACACTGTAGCGTCGTCTCGGAACGAAAGTCGTGCGGCTGACTCCCTGGATATGTCGAAAAGGCTGCCACATAGATTAATGTGCCTCCTACGTATTTTCGCTCAACGAACGGATGCCAAGAGTTGACAACCATTGTCGACCTCCAACACCCAATGGTAAAACACCAGAATCCACATCAGTGTACCTGGCTAGGATGAAAAGACCATACTGAGCTCTTGAGTAAGCCACATAATATAGCCGCGTAACATCCTGTACAGCACGCTCCCTTTCGCTGAAAGTAAGATTAGGTTGTCCCAGTCTGAATCGGTGGAGTATCGTTTCGGCTTGGTGTGTTCCTGATAGAGCCCCATCTTCATTACCAACACCTGCTACGAATACAAAGGGGAATTGCAGCCCTTTGGCTTGGAATATCGTCATTATTGGCAGTCTCCCTCTTGGAAAGAGCTCATACTCATCTTCTTCGTCATTAAGTCCTTCGTGCTGGAGAATACTCACCAATCCCCAATAGAAACTCTGAAGCCACGAATAGCTTGCCACACCTGGGCTGGTACTACTTGTGGACAGCCATCCGCGGGTTATATTAGGAGCCCCAGGCCAGGGCATCGATGTATACGTCTCAAGTAAACGAGTCAATTTAGCCAAACGCGCGCTTGTTGTTAAATCTTGCTGCCAAGTAGTAAATGGTTCAAATGATAGGAGAATATAGAATAGTTCTGCTACACTGATCTTAAACCTTTCACCCATAGGTTTGGCTGAAATATCAGCCCGAGCACGGGTTACATACAAATTAAGTTCCGGTGAGCGATTTTGATCATACGCCGTAATCCAAACATTTGCTAGATTGCGGATTCTATCTTGGTGTGGAGCCGCTGTCAGTTGCGGATCAAGAACGGTAAGAAGCGCGCCCAATGCGGTTTGCACTTCTTGCTGCTCCAAAAAAGTACGGCCCCTAGGGTTGTATACATCGATCCCTTGTGCCCTTAATGCTGTCACGTAGTAATGGGCCCAAGGGCGGGTCTCGCGGGTGCGTCTCATTAGCAGCGCACAATCGGATGCATCGGTAACAATATTTCGGTCAAGCATACCTCTGACAGTATTAGCTAAGTGGCGTGCCAAGGTGTTATGGTCAGAACCCGTTATCAGGGATACAGCTGGATAGTCTTCGTATCGAGCAGTGATATCTGAAGCGGGGTCGAGTTCCCCTGGTCGAGGTGTACGAGCTCCTGGGCGTTGCATCGCTGGGATTGAAGCTATATATCTATTGCACCAACGTACAATTCGTTCATGCGAGCGATGGTTTTGAAGTAGCGTCCTGTTTTGAACTGTGGTTTCGTTTCCCCAGGCTCTATGACAGGCATCATCGAATCCAATAAGGCACTCGATTGTCCCGCCACGGAAGCGATAAATTGCCTGGTCGTCGTCGCCCACTACCATTAAATTGTGAGACAGTGACTGAGCCATACGCAAATAAATTGCTTCTTGAATGAGATTTGTGTCTTGATATTCATCAACTAATATGTGTGTGATGCCCGGATTATCTGTTGTTCCATCCCCGTTCAGAAAGTGCGTACCTCGAGGTGTTTCAAGGAACTCAAGAAATTTTGCTTGGACATGGGAAAAATCACTCCTGTAAGTAGCTTCTAGTTGATTAATGTAGTCACGATATCCTTCAGCCAAAATTCGCCAAATGTCACCTGCCCTTTGCATTTCCTGCAAATCCAGTCGATACTCTACGATACGGCCAACGATACTACGGAACGCATATGCTCGACAAAAACGGCTTTGTGCTCTTCTTCCAGGTGGTATATTGGGAAAGCCACCGAGCAAACCACCGAATGTCACCCATAATCGAATATCTTCGGCATTCTGACGACGTTTGACGAGCTCTGAGTGCTCATTGATAAATATAAGTTGCTCAAGTTCGTCCATGAGCCTGTAGTTCTGATATCCGCTATATCTAAATTCGTGCATTATATCATTACACAAGCTGTGCAGGGTCCCTACACGGACGTGTGAAACATCTATACCTTCAGATTCTAAAGGTGCCTGAGAAGACACCCACGCACCATATGCTGAAAGGCGGTCCTGTAATTCCCTAGCGGCTTTTTCTGTAAAAGTAGATAGAAAGATAGATCGCGGATTCACATGGTCAACGTACATTAGACGTAAGCAACGGAGAATTACAGTCTCAGTTTTGCCAGAACCAGGACCTGCTATAACTCGTAGGGGACCAGAGACGACATCCAAAACGCTTAGTTGGGCAGGAGTCAACGTGATTGGCCTTCGGCCTGGCATGCGAGTGATGATATCTATCAATTCATCTAAAGTCATATCCGAGAAAATCTCTCCATTTTTGATAATTTATTCGTTTTTTTCAGAAATACTTTTAGCTGCTAGATTATAGCACGAAAGACATTAACGCGATACTCGCCAAATAGCATAGACAGTACAAAATTCGGAAAATGTTTCTGTGCCCCTACGCTCTTTGACGGCGCTGCGAAGCTAAGGTAAAATGTAGGGCAGTATGAAGATTTGGCGTGTAATCCCCCTATGCCCCCTCCCTTAACAAGTCAGGCCTGTCCCTGGCATGGCCCAGGGGGACAAGTTTGGGAAAGGGGGAGCGTGATTGCAAAGTGCAAATTGAAAATTACAAAATGAGAGAGAAGCGATCAGCGATCAGTGGGGGAACGGGGAGATTGCCGCGTCGTCTCGCCTGCGGCGGACGATCTCGCAATGACATGAGGGGGCACCTGGATTCCTGCGGAAGCAGGGATGACATTAGTAGGACACAACAGAGCTTAAGTGAATCGGTTGCGTTGGTGCGGCTGAAGAAGGCGGGGAGCGTCTGATACTTGACTTGTTACCCAAAATGGGTAATATAATACCCAAAATGGGTAAAAACATGACCTGTCATGAGCATAGTCGAATTAACGATAATCTATTATGCAACGGCCTTTTCGGCAAGACACGCCAGGCAGTGTTGTCACTCCTCTACGGACAGGCGGATACCTCTTTTTATACTAAGCAGATACTGGATGCCGTGAAAATCGGCCGGGGAACGGTACAGCGGGAACTGCAAAACCTCACGGATGCCGGCATCATCACCCGCGAAGTTCAGGGCAGACAGGTCTATTACCGTGCTAACGAGAAATGCCCCATCTTCGACGAACTTAAAAGTATCGTCAGGAAAACGTTCGGCGTTGCCGATGTCCTCAGGCAGTCGCTGCAAAGCGCAGCAGATAAAATAAAGGTCGCTTTCATATTCGGCTCCGTTGCCAGAAGCGCCGATAACAGAAAAAGCGACATCGATGTGATGATAGTCGGGAGAATTTCCTCTGGAGACATTGTTTCACTTCTCTCATCGGCGGAAGAAAAGCTGTCGCGCGAAATCAATTCTGTTGTCTACCCTGTTGCCGAGTTCAAACAGAGGGTGAAAGCAGAACATCACTTCGTTAAAAGAGTGCTCGAAGGTGAAAAGATTTTCTTAATCGGAGACGACAGTGACCTTGACAGACTGGTTAAATGAAAAGCGTTTTAAACCTCACAAGACCAGCAAAAAAGAGATTGACCAGCTTCTAGCCGTATTCGAGCGCGATATGGCGGATGCTAAGGTGAAAACTCTCAGCGCCGACAGAAGATTTAGCACTGCATATAACGCCGCACTCATGGTATCCATAGCAGCTTTAGCTGCCAGCGGCTACCGGGCATCCAGCGAAGGGCATCACTACTGGACGATTCAGTCGCTGGCGCATACTCTGCGACTGGATGCAACTACGATCAGAAAATTCAACAAATTCCGCCAGAAACGCAATATCAGCGATTATGAGATGATTGGCATGGTTTCGGAACAGGAGGTGGACGAGATGATTGCGCTGGCTCGAGAGCTTCATAAAATGGTAGTAGAGTGGCTTGAAAAGCACCATCCGGAACTTATCCAACAGTAACCACTGCCCTCGCCCTTTTCATTTTTCAATTTGCATTTTGCAATCCCAATTCTCCCTCCCAGAGCAAGAGGATTCCAGTTATTGCAGGACTGAATGAAGCCTGTTTTGACGGCGCTGCGAAGCTAAGGTAAAATGAGGGGCAGTATTCGGAGTTCGAGAGGCTTTACGATATTATGGCGCGTGAAAAAAAGGAAATATCGAAGAGTTACGAGCCCGGGCAAATCGAGGGGAAGTGGTACCGGTTCTGGATGGAACGCGGTTATTTCACCCCCGGGATAGACCACAGAAAAAAGCCCTTCGTTGTCATCATGCCGCCGCCTAATGTCACGGGCGAGCTGCACCTCGGCACGGCGTTCACCGCTGTTATCGAGGATACGATGGTGCGCTGGCACCGCATGAAGGGTGAGCCCACGCTCTGGCTGCCGGGCAGCGACCACGCCGGCATCGCAGGACAGAATGTGGTGGAGCAGCTTCTGGCTAAGGAGGGGCTCACCCGACACGACCTGGGTCGCGAGAGGTTCCTCGAACGCATGTGGGAGTGGATGAACAAGTACAGGGGGGTCATCGGCGAGCAGCACAAGAAGCTGGGCGCTTCCTGCGACTGGACGCGGGAGCGTTTCACGATGGACCCGGGCCCGGTCAGGGCGGTACGCACCACTTTCGTGAATCTCTATAATAAGGGCTTGATTTACCGCGGGGAGCGCATTATCAACTGGTGTCCCCGCTGCGCCACGGCGCTCTCCGACCTCGAGGTCGACCATAAGGAGATGCAGAGCCATCTTTACTATGTGCGATACCGGCTGGAGCAGGGGAAGGACGAGTATATCACGGTGGCTACGACCCGACCCGAGACCATACTCGGTGATACCGCGGTGGCGGTCAATCCCAAGGATAAGCGCTATACGAAGCTGCTGGGCAAGAAGGCTGTGCTGCCCGCTGTGGGCAGGGTGATTCCCATTATCGCCGATGAAGCGGTTGACCCTTCCTTCGGCACGGGCGCGGTGAAGATTACGCCGGCGCACGACCCGGTGGACTTCGATGTAGCGCAGAGGCAGAATCTGCCTGCGGTCATTATTCTGAACCCGGACGCCACGATGAACGAGAACGCGGGACCCTATAAGGGGCAGGACCGCTTCGCCTGCCGCAAGGCGCTGCTCGCCGACCTGGAGAAAGAGGGCTTGCTGGTCAAGATTGACCCGTATGTGCACTCGGTGGGGCACTGTCAGCGCTGCCGCACCATCGTGGAGCCGCTGGTGTCGAAGCAGTGGTTCGTCAAAATCGCGCCGCTGGCGAAACCGGCGATTGACGCTGTTAACGACGGCAGGATAAAGATTGTGCCGGAGCGCTTCACCAAGGTATATCTGAACTGGATGGAGAATATACGCGACTGGTGCATCAGCAGACAGCTCTGGTGGGGGCACCGCATACCTGTGTGG
>VGNW01000053.1 GCA_016865955.1 Chloroflexota bacterium
TGCAGGGACTGCGGCGAGCTTACGGTGGCTATGGAAGAGCCCAAAGCGTGCTCTAAATGCGGCTCGAAGAATATCTACCAGGACTCCGATGTGCTGGACACATGGTTCAGCTCGGGGCTGTGGCCCCATTCCACGCTGGGCTGGCCCGATGAGACGGAGGACTTCAAGTACTTCTATCCCACCTCGGTGATGGAGACGGGCTACGATATCCTGTTCTTCTGGGTGGCGCGGATGATAATGATGGGGCTGGAGAATACCGGAGATGTGCCGTTCCGCACGGTTTATCTGCACGGGCTGATACGGGATGAGAAGGGCGACAAGATGAGCAAGTCGCGCGGCAATGTGGTCGACCCGGTGAAGACCATAGACAAGTACGGCACGGATGCGCTGCGCTTCGCGCTGTCCACGGGGAACTCGCCGGGCAACGATATGAAGCTCAGCCCGCAGAAGCTGGAGGGCAGCCGCAACTTCGTCAACAAGCTGTGGAACGCCGCCAGGTTCGTTATCACCAACCTCGACGGCACGGATTTGAAAATCAACAGGAGCGCGCTACGCACCGAGGACCGCTGGATTCTGAGCCGGCTGAACCATCTGACTGCCGAGGTGGCGGGGCTGAACGAGGAGTTCCAGTTCGGCGAGGCGCTGCGCCGCATCTACGATTTCCTGTGGACGGAGTACTGCGACTGGTATATCGAGATTGCCAAGATACAGCTGCGCGGCAAGGATGAGAAGGACTCGCCGCTGGCGGTGCTGGTGCATGTGCTGGAGGTATCGCTGCGTCTGCTGCACCCTTTCATGCCGTTTGTCACGGAGGAGCTGTGGCAGAGTTTGAGAGAGCACCAGCCGCAGGGCAAGGCGGATTCCATCATGATTGCGCCGTATCCTGTAGCCGATGCTCATGCTTTCGATGCCGGGGCGGAGCAGGAGATGGAGTCGGTGTTCGAGATTGTGCGCTCCGTGCGCAATGCCCGCGTGGAGAGCAATGTCGATCCGGGCAGGTTCATCAAGGCATTCATCGTTGCGGGGGAATCGAGGCGCGCCCTGGAGACCCACGCCGAGGCGATAACCGCTCTGGCGAGGGTGCGCCCTCTGACGATTGCAGGCTCGGAACAAGAGGTGAAGCTGAAGCGAGACCAGGCGAAGATACTGGTGCTCAAGGGCGTGGAGGTGATACTGCCTCTGGAGGGCATGGTCGATACCGATGCGGAGAAGGGGCGTTTGCTGAAGGAGGTCGAGGCGACTCAGGCGGAGGTCAGCCGCATCGAGCGCCTGCTGTCGGAGGATTCGTTTATTGCCAAAGCGCCGCCCGCAGTGGTGGACAAGGAGCGCCAGAAGCTGGCGGAGCGCAGGGATAAGCTGGGCAGGTTGAATGAGAGGCTGAACCAATTAGGCTGAGCCCAGTTGGTTCAGATTCCAAGTTCCAAATCCCGAATCACAAGGGCACAGCACGCTGTGCCCCTACGATTACCCCTCCCGGCAGGGGAGGGAAATTGTACAGGTGAAGAGGTGCCGCATTCTTCCCTACCTACAGTCCTTGGGCTTTGTACTGGCGAGCCATTTCGGTTAAGCCCAGCTGGTTCAAGTTCCAAGTTCCAAATCACAAGGGCACAGCACGCTGTGCCCCTACGATTACCCCCACCCTTTAATCCCTCCCGGCAGGGGAGGGAAATTGTACAGGTGAAGAGTGCCGCATTCTTCCCTACCTACAGTCCTTGGGCTTTGTACTGGCGAGCCATTTCGGTTAAGCCCAGCCGGTTCAAGTTCCAAGTTCCAAATCACAAGGGCACAGCACGCTGTGCCCCTACGATTACCCCTCCCGGCAGGGGAGGGAAATTGTACAGGTGAAGAGGTGCCGCATTCTTCTCTACCTACAGTCCTTGGGCTTTGTACTGACTGGCTAACTCGGTTAAGCTTAGTTCAGTCTCCTTCCTGGCTGTGGGCTGGTAGTACTTGTCGACCATTTCCTGGTACAGGGACTTGATAGCCTCCGCTGAGTATTCCGCTTTGACTTTTGCCGGAACGCCCACGACAAACGACCTGTCAGGTATCTTCTGCCCTGTTCTGACCATGGAGTTGGCGCCGATGATGCAGAAACTGCCGATCTCGGTTTCGTCCAGCACGGTGGCATTGTTGCCCACCAGCACGTTGTCCCCGATTTTCGAGCAGTGGACGACGGCGCTGTGCCCTACGGTCACATTATCGCCGATAATCAGGGACTTCCAGGCGTGCACCACGGCGTTGTCCTCGATGTGGGAGTTTTTGCCGATGCGAATTGAGCCGAAGTCGCCTCTGACCACAGCGCCGGGCCATACTCCCGACCCTTCGCCGATCTCGACATCGCCGACCACGTAGGCAAACTCGCTGACAAAGGCAGTATCTGCTATTTTGGGCATCTTGCCGTTGAAAGCTCGAATCATCTGGTGTCCTCCGCTCTTTTTTTGCCCATGATATTCTTTTCAGGGTGAATTCTCAATAAGAACGGTGAAGCGGTTGCGGTGGCGCGGCTGGTTTCGTTTGTCGTTATAGGGTTGCGGGATGCCTGTTGCATTCTTTGAATTTATGGTGTATAGTCACGTCGGAGCATGGACCTCGTTGCCGAGGTGTACCCTATAGTTCATGCATCAGGAACCCAGAGGCGTAGGCGCAAGCAGGGAGAATCTATTAACAGTGTCCCGCGGGACCCCGGAGTCTCGAACAGGATCTTGGGCAAACACATCAAGGACGAGGGCCTGGCTAATTTAACAGGAAAGGAGGTCTGAAGATGGCGTTTGCGGACAAGACCCTGACCTGCCGTGACTGCGGAGCTCAGTTCGTGTTCAGCTCAGGCGAGCAGGAATTCTACCAGTCTCGCGGATTGCAGAACGAGCCCGGACGCTGCCCGGATTGCCGCCAGGCACGGCGGCAGGGACGCGCCGGAGCCTCGCGGGAGCCACGGGAGAAGACGAAGGTAGTCTGCGCTTCCTGTGGCAAAGAGACCGAAGTACCGTTCCAGCCCCGGAGCGGTCGCCCGGTGTACTGCGATGACTGTTTCTCCAAAGTAAGAGCACAGCGTCAATAGGAATCTATAATATATAATTGAGCTATAGTTCTCAGCGGTAAAAAGCAAAGTAGCTCGTCCTTCATATTCAGAAAGGACGAGCTACTTTGCATTATTTCGGCGGTCAGCATTCAGCAGGGGCGCGGAGCACCCTACTCTTGTCTTTAGTAGAATATCTGGTAGGCTAGCAGGCAAAAGAGCACGCGGTGGGAGGTCGAAGATGCAGACATCACCATTGGGGCTATCGGGCGAGGCGTTTGCGGAGGTCGCGGAGAAGACGTGGTGTGTGTCCATTCTGGCAAATGTTACCGCGTTCGAGACGGATGAGGGGCTGGTTCTGGTGGACGCGGGGCTGCGCAACTTCGCGCCCCGAATGGCGGAGCTGCTCCGCCAGCGGACTAAGGCTCCGGTGCATACGGCAATATACACTCACGGGCATGTCGACCATGCCTTCGGACTCGATGCTTTTCTTGTCAAGGGGCAGCGTAGACCGCGGGTCATCGGGCACTCGGCGCTGCCGGCGCGCCTGAAGCGCTATGAACGCACACCACGGTTTCAAAAGGATATCAACGCACGCCAGTTCTACGGGTCTCCCTACGAGCTTCTGCCCGCGAACGCGCAGGCTGAGGTAGATACGGCTTTCCGCACGCCGGAATGGCAACCAGATGTTCTTTACGACGACAGACTCAGCATCGAGGTCGGCGGATTGACCTTCGAGCTCCATCATGCACGGGGCGAGACGGACGACCACACCTGGGTGTTCTGTCCGCAGCGCGGCGTCCTGTGCACGGGCGACCTCGTTATCTGGGTGGTGCCCAACGGAGGCAATCCGCAGAAGGTGCAGCGCTATCCGTGGGAGTGGGCTCAGGCGCTGCGGCGGATGGCGGAGCTGCACGCGTCGAGCCTGTGTCCCGGGCACGGTCCGCCGGTCTCGGGCGATGCGGAGCTGGTGCAGCGAATTTTACTGGAAACCGCAGCCTATCTCGACTCCATCGTGGGGCAGACGCTGGCTGCGCTGGAAAACGGCGCGCCGCCGCATGTGGACATCGTGCGCAGCGTGAGAATCCCGAGCACGGATGCGCCGTGGCTGCTGCCCCTTTACGACGAGGCTGAGTTCATCGCACGGAATGTTATCCGCTATTACGGAGGCTGGTACAGCGGCAGACCCAGCGAGCTCAAGCCCGCTTCGAGGGCGGATGTTGCCCGGGAAATCGCCCGATTGTCGGGAGGGGCTGAGGTGCTGGCGAAACGGGCTCGGGCAATCGCTGAGACGGGGGACCTGCGTCTCGCCTGTCATCTTGCCGATTATGCGCTGGAAGCTGCGCCCGGCAACAGTCGGGTGAATGGCATCGTCGCTCGAATCTATGAACAGCGAGCCGCATCCGAGACCAGCCTGATGGCAATCGACCTGTTTCGTTCCGCCGCTGCCTATGCTAGAGCGGGAAGGGCGTTTATATAATAAACATAATTGCAAAGTGCAAAATGAAAATTGAGGGGGTTCCTAATCCCCTTAACCCCCTTTAAAAAAGGGGGGATTGGGTTGTGGTTAGGAAAGGGGGCTGGGATTTTTCGGGACAAAGAGGAATATGGTGATAAAGAGAAGCAGGTATCTGTACGGGGACTATTCCTATAACCATATTCAGCTTTATCTATACCTGTTCCTCGCCTATGCCAGGTTCAGGCTTGTAGGAAAATGCCTGAGCTACCCTCTGGTGTTACAAATCCAGACACAGTCGTTCTGCAATGGCAGGTGCATAATATGCCCCTACACCGGCGTACGTAAGCAGCACGAACAGGGCTTCATGGAATGGGGCTTATTCGAGAAAATCGTCGCTGAGATGAAGTCGGCGACTCAAATCGCTACAGTTGGTTTCGCGTTGCAGAATGAGCCGTTGCTCGATAAAAGGCTGTTCGACTGGATCAGGTATATGAAGTCGCTGTGTCCCGACAAGGGGTGCATTGTCACGACAAACGGGGAGCCTCTGGACAGATTCAGCAGGGAGGAAATAAGGCAATCGGGGGTTGACCGGATTTGTATCAGTCTGAACGCGTTTTCCAAGGAGATGTACGAGAAGATAAACGTCGGGCTTGACTTCGATAGGGTTATGAAGAATGTTTCCAGCCTGCTGGAAGACCAATCCCTGAGACCGAAGGTCGAGCTCAGCTTCAGGCTTACCAGAGATAACCAGACAGAAGTGAGTGCGGCGGTTAGCTACTGGAAAACCCGGGGGGTTCGCACCAGGGTTATGGGAATCTCAAATAGAGCCGGTACGCTGGTTAATTATGAAGCGGTCAGGCTCAAGAAGGACTCTCAGGGTATGCCACGGCGCAAGCGTTACTGGGAACATGCGATGTCCCGCTTGCGCGGTGTTCTGGGCTGCGAGAATCCCTTCTATAGAATGGATATACTGTTCAACGGGAAGACGCTCATGTGCTGCCAGGACTGGAACAGGGCTGTGATTGCGGGCAACGTTGCCACAGCTTCAATAAAGGAAGTCTTCAACTCTACGGAAATGAATGAGGCGAGACGATTGATACTGAGAAAACGTTATAAGCAGATAGCATCGTGCCGGGAATGCTCTTCAGCTTTATAGGGACTGAGGACAGCAGCCGCGATAAGAAAAAGGGAGCTTTGGCTTAACAAGCCAAAGCTCCCTGGGGGTCTGTTCAAGCGGTCAGCTTTCAGCTGTCAGCACATCCCCACCCCACCAGATTGCCACGTCCTTCCTAAAGAAGGACTCGCAACGACATATGAATGGGTAGGGGGATTAGCGGTCAGCGGTTAGCTTTAGCCGGCATTGGGGGGAGAATGATGGGTTTACGACTTCCCGCAGGTATAGCAATATCCTTTATGTACGCAAATAGTGCCGCCGCACGCGGTACAAGCCCAGCGCACCTTCTCACTTCTGACAAATCTTCGTATGCCCCGCTTTTTTATGTTGTCGAGATTCTCGATCATGCTCATACCGTATCTGGTCCGATATCTTTTATCCAGGTGTTTCAGAACGCCGCAGGGAAACCCGTCACATTCGAAACAATACTTCGCCTTGCCATTTTGAAAGGCGGCGCAGTTCTTAATTCTGCATCTAAGAACGGAAACAGCTTTATCGACATCAGGCGCTCGGCAGCCGGGGCATTTGTTTTTCTGCCTGAGGTATGCCATGCATATACCGCAGTTCATACCGCAGGGGGCGATCAGCTCGGTTCGCATAGTTCTATTATACAGTAGGGGAAATCGGAACGTAGTTTATGAACTTCTTACCTGCCCCGGTTCAAGGCGCAAAGCACGAAGTACCCCTGCAGGGAGTATTGCTTGCCCCAGGGGAGCCTTTGATGTCCCTGCCCGAGGAAGACGCCATCGTCGATTCGTCTCAGCTCATCCCGCAGCCCGAACAGGCTCGAGGGAAAATGGGTATAGTTTACAACGAGGCAGGGTTTACGGTCGAAGAGCGACTCGCCGATTGAGGTATCTATGCCGAACCGTTGAGGGAAGATGCGATTCCGGAACAGATTGACTCCTGTGCCGGTCTTGTCTTCAGCAAAGGGTGTAATAAATCGCTTGCCTGTCCAGCGTGCCAGAGGGTTATCGAAGGTGCTTGCCAGAGCTGCCTTACGCCACCAACCTGAGCCGGGACGCAAAGCCAGAAAACCGCCCAAAGTATCGCCTTCGATCTCAGCGAAAGACGGCGCCTTGCCTTCGCTGAATACCTTATGGAAATCGTCGAAGGCATACTCTTTGAATCTGGCGATGATTTTTTGGGCGTCTGCAATAGAATGGCGTTTTGCCACCATGACAGCGGTCATATTGCACTCCCTCCTCTCACAGAGCTTGGGCGGGTTTTGTCCTTCCAAGAAGGACTTCACCGACCCCACGGTTGAGCTGTTAGAAATTTGATACTAAATAAATGAAATCCTGGATGATAGTAACACGATCAGGGCAATGCCAAATCCCAGTGTCCACATGTTTATGAATACTTCAAATTTCATCTGGCTGGAGGTTGATACATATCGATAAAGCTTGTTTTGAATGTTGAATGTTATATCCATCAAAGCCAGGAATATGAGCGAGCCTGCTGCTATTAAAGCGAATAACAACCCGTAAGAATCCCCTTTTAGCAGCCCCACAGCTCCGATAACTGCACACGCAGACATCCACAGGTCAGCGGGCGGGAATGCCCTCTCGAACTTGATATACCAATCCTCTGTAATAACGTTAACCGCTCCTCGTAAATAGAAATCAGCCCAATAATAGACCACGCCGAGAGCCGTAGCGATTAGCAGAGCCGATAGAGTAACAATCATGGTTCCCCTTCCCCTGAGACTGCTGCGTTTCTTGACGACATTCTACTGCGTCAAGTCAACGAGGGCAATAATGTAATAGTAGGGGCGCGGTTGCCGCGCCCTCTATCCAAATTCCCCCTTTTTTAAAGGGGGCTGGGGGGATTAGGAGCCCAATCCCCTCTTTCCTTGAAGGGAGAGATAAGAGCCTGTCCTGAGCTTGCCGAAGGATGAGGGGGAAATAGAACGCACTAGCTGGGATGGGGACGAAAAGGGGGGTCTGCTATTATATTAAGAGGACAATTGAAAGCCCCTTTATCCCAGAGAATCAGGGCCTTTTTCAAGATATAGTCCGACTGGCATTCTCGCATTCCTAGCCTTGATTCTCATCGCGGCAGACGAGATTGGGAAGAAGGTAGAAACAAGATCGTTACAGCTAAAATCTGAGCTGGGCAGAAGTTGTCTCCCTTACAGGAGCTGGTTCAAAATTCAGTATTAGTACTTCCTTATTAGGTACTCTATGGTGGTCATCCTTCTTAGTTCTCATACCGGAAAATGATTGTACGGGAATAATGTTGTAACCATCGTAAAGTCTATGTACCTCAGGCAAATCATAGGAGGATAGTATCCACTTACACTCTGTGGTATTGAGATGATTTGCAAGAGTCTGGTGTTCTTGCCAGCTTCTCATGTTGTGTGCATAATTACAGTTGTTACCGGGATATGGAGGGTCGAGGTACATAACGGTGGTTATGCTATCGTATCGGTTGATACATTCGGGCCAATCTAGGTTCTCAATGATGACGGTACGGAGACGGTCGTGGACGGGCCTAATTCTTCTCTCAAGGTGTTCCAGTGCACCAATAAGACGGTTGCCGTGCCCTCCGTCTGTAATACTTGTTTGAAAACGGGGGTAATCTGACTCTCCTCCCCATCCAGCCATAATGATATAATATAACCGATGGGCGCGTTGAATATCAGATAGCGTTGATGGGTCAAGCTGTGCTAGACGCTCGAATTCTGCCCTTGAAACAATCTCCCATTGAAAGGAGGCAATGAACTCGTCGGGCTTATCTCTTAGTACGCGGAAAAAGTTAGTGAGTTCTTGATCTATATCGTTTAAGACCTCAACATCGCTAGGTGGTTTTGCAAATAATACCCATGCAGCGCCACTGAAGGGTTCGACATAGCATGTGTGTGGGGGTAATAAATCTACAATTTGTTTTCTAAGACGAGACTTACCGCCCACCCATTTGAGAGGACTGTTTACAGCTTTATAGGTATCGTGCTTGAGCATGCTAAAGAATTCCTTTAAATAGAACGCTGTGTCTCTAGCAGAGACAATTATAGCACACTATTCGCAAATAGTCAATATGGAAAAATTTGGCGAGAAATTACATCTGTTGCGCACAAAGCATGGGATGACCCTTAAAGAATTGGCTGAGGCAGCTGGCCTTAGTGCGCATGGCTATATTAGCGAGCTTGAATCTGGTAAAAAGAAGCCTACTGTAGAGTTTGTTATAAAGATAGCTAAGTTGTATAACGTCACGACAGACCAGCTATTAAGAGACGATGTAAAGTTGAATTTGAAAGGGTAGGTGCTGTGAAGTTTAGGGGAAGTAAGATTACCCGTGGTCAATTGGAGAAAATCCGTCTTGTTTTAAGTACATATCAAGATGGTACTGGACAACTTGCTAATAGGGATAAGGGGACGTTGCCAGGGTGGAGAGATTTTGAGCGTGCTGTGGCAATAGCATTTAACGGAAAGTCTCAAGAAAGTAAGGCTATTTATGATGTTTTAGTTCCTATCAGTAGCAAATCTAAACAATGTGTTGGCATATCGTGTAAAATGCGTAAAACGTTGAGCTCAGTACAAAAAACTAAGCGGGTCACTATTGAAGTTTCAAACTCTGCCGGAAAATTTTGGAAGGCATTAAAAGCGGAAGGAATAGAAGATTATGGCAATAAAAATGCAGCAAAAGCAGGTGAAATACTTCTTAGTTTAGTTGAAAGTTGGCACAAAGAAGTTAGTATTTCCTCCGGAGGGAATGTTAGGACACAAGAGAGCTTTTTCTTAGTACTGCAGTGGGATGAAAAAACAGAGAAGTATCAGATATTTCAGTATCCAGCACAAATACCCGATGCAAAAACTTTATCTTGGTCTGTGAAGGGTCGGCATCTTATTGGAAAAGATAAAAGAGGTGTGCTTATTGAGTGGTACGGACATTCAGGTGGACAATTGAAGTATTACCCATTAGTGAAACAAGCAGTCTGGGTTTCTGGGTTGTTCAGATTGGAGCCATTACCGAAGAAGAGTGAAAACTATGGATTATTACAAAAAGTGATGGATTATTACCCTACTCTGTGGAAGAAAGCCAACAATACACTGTGAGGCTTTCGTTCTATTTGAATTGATAAGTGTTTTTACTCCCGTTTTCCTCGTTCTTTAACCAAGCTGTTCGGGCTGTGCGATTATCCCCCTTCCACCTTTACATAGGGGAGTCAAGTGGTTGCGTTTGACAACCTCCTCGTTGTGTGGTTAACTGGAGCTACGGAGAGTTGGAATACCGAAGTTAGTGAACTCTGCGGTCTCGGCGCTCTCTGTGGTTCATAGCTATGCATATCGGCGCTCTGAAGGTCAGGCTGCGCATCCCGGAAAATCACTCTCTCAAGGGCAAGAGGATGATTGTCAGGTCTATCACCTCTCAGGTGAAGAGTAAGTTCAATGTCTCAGTCGCTGAAATCGAGGACCAGGATATGTGGCAGGTGGCTACCCTGGGCATTACCTGCGTCAGCAACGACAGCCGCCGCGCCAACGAGACCCTGTCCTACGTGATGAATTTCATCGAGGCGAACCGGGGCGATGCCGAGGTGCTGGACTACGAAATCGAGCTCCTCCACGCCCTGTGACAGCCAAGGCGAGACAATGAGCGTCTCAACTTTTCTGCCCCGACTTAAGAAGCACCCCGCTTATCGAGACCAGATTGTCCATGTCCAGCGCATCGCGCCCACGAAGGCGTCCTACGGCGAGCTGGACAAGCCCCTGCACCCGAAGCTGCAAGCCTCTCTGGAGGCGAACCACCTGTTTCCGCTCTACAGCCATCAGGCGAAGGCGGTCAACCTCGTGCGCTCCGGCAGGAATGTGGTCGTGGTCACGCCGACTGCCAGCGGCAAGACGCTGTGCTATAACATACCTGTGCTCGATACCATCTTGACCCAGAAGGGGAGCCGCGCCCTCTACCTTTTCCCCACCAAAGCACTGGCTCAGGACCAACTGCGCAGCCTGCGGGAGCTTGCCACCGACCGGAAGATAAAGCTGAACTACGATACCTTCGACGGCGATACGCCGCAAAACGAGCGCGCCGCTATCAAGAGGTCGGCGGAGATTATTCTGTCCAATCCCGATATGGTGCATCTGGGCATCCTGCCCAACCACAGCTCGTGGCGGGAATTGCTCTCGCGGCTGAGATATGTGGTCATCGACGAGGCGCATGTCTATCGCGGCGTCTTCGGCTCGCATGTCGCCAACGTGATACGCCGGCTCAGACGCCTCTGCGATAGCTACGGCTCGAAGCCGCAGTTCATCTGCTGCACCGCCACCATCGCCAACCCCTCAGAGCATGTGGAGAAGCTGACGGGTCAGACCTTCGAGGTGGTGAGCGATGACGGCTCGCCTCACGGCGGCAAGGAGTTCGCCTTCTGGAACCCGCCGCTTATCGACGAGGCGAAGTCGGCGCGGCGCAGCGCCAACAGCGAAGCCACGCTGCTGCTGACGGAGCTGATGAAGCACGATGTCCGCAGCCTGGTTTTCACGCGCAGCCGACGCCTCACCGAGCTTATCTATATGTATGTGCATGATCATCTGAAGAAGGAGGAGCCGAAGCTGGCGGGCAGGGTCAAGCCGTACCGCGCCGGCTATCTGGCGGAGGACCGGAGGCAGATTGAACGGGAGCTGTTCGACGGGCAGCTTCTGGCGGCGGTGGCGACCACGGCGCTGGAGCTGGGCGTGGATATCGGCAGCCTCGATGCCACGGTGCTCACGGGCTATCCGGGCAGCATCGCCAGCACCTGGCAGCAGGCGGGGCGCAGCGGGCGGGGCAGGGAGAAGTCGCTGAGCGTCTTGATTGGAGTGGACAACCCTCTCGACCAGTACCTGATGCGGCATCCCGAGTTCTTCTTCGGCAAGACTCACGAGAACGCTTTGATTAATCCCGATAACATGCATATCCTCAAGCCGCATGTGCTCTGCGCTGCCTGGGAGAAGCCCCTGACCGGCTCCGATGAGAAGCTGTTCGGGGACAATTTCGGCACGGCGGTTTCGGAGCTGGAAAGACAGGGTTTGCTGCATAAACGAGCCCGGGGCTGGTATGCCTCGCCGAGCGTGACATATCCTGCCGAGGAGATTAACATACGCTCCGCTTCGTCGCACGGCTACTTTCTGGTGGAGGCGGGGAGCGGTCGGCTTCTGGAGACTATCGAGGAGGCTAACGCCTTCTTTCAGGTTCACCCGGGCGCAGTCTATCTGCACCAGGGGGAGTCTTATCTGGTCACGGCGCTGGACCTGACCGCGCATACCGCCTTAGCTGTGCCCACGGAGGCGCAGTACTACACTCAGACAAAGGACATAACGGAGATAAGCATAGTCAAGCCGAGGCTGAGGAAAACGGTGGGCGGTTTAGGCGTGTATCTGGGCGATGTGGAGGTGACTACCACGGTGTTGGGATTCAAGAAGAAGCGCGTGTTCACCGAGGAGGTGCTGGGCGAGGAGCCTCTGGAGCTGCCGCCGCACACCTTCGCTACGGTGGCGGTGTGGTTCGATATACCGCCGCAGGCGGATGAGATGCTGGGGAAGCAGGGGCTGGACTTCGCCGGAGGGCTGCATGCGGTGGAGCACGCTGCTATCGCTTTATTGCCGCTGTTTGCGTTATGCGACCGCAACGACATCGGCGGCGTCTCGACGCCGCTGCATCCTGACACGGGCAAGCCGCAGATTTTCATTCATGACGCCTATCCCGGGGGCATCGGCATCTCGGAGAAGGGGTTCGATATCATCACCGACCTGTGGGAGGCGACGCTGAAGGCTATCGTGGAGTGTCCCTGCGAAGCCGGATGCCCGGGGTGCATACAGTCGCCCAAGTGCGGCAACAACAACGAGCCGCTGGAC
>VGNW01000054.1 GCA_016865955.1 Chloroflexota bacterium
GCGCCGATACAGAACATTGTAGTCCTTAATACCGCTATTATCTCGTTGACACTTTCAAGCACAGACTCTGTTGAGATGTTTGCTGCTCTTAGCAGAGGCGCAGCAATGCCGGCAGCATCAGCCCCTAAAGCTACAGCCTTGGCCACATCTATGCCGGTGCGCAGACCGCCGCTGGCAATCAGCGTAATATCGGGAGCAGCGCGACGAACCATCCGTAGAGATTCAACAGTTGGTATACCCCATGAGGCAAAGTTCTTTGCCAACCTGCTGTGATTATCGCTGCGAGCCCGGTGCCTTTCCACTTCTCCCCATGAGGTGCCGCCAGCCCCTGCTACGTCCAGCCCTGCTACACCGATGTCGACCAGATTACGGGCGACTGTCTCCGAAATCCCCCACCCCACCTCTTTGGCGACCACAGGCACGGGAAGGCGCCGGCAGATTAGTTCAATCTTGCGCAACAGTCCGCTGAAGTCTGTCTGCCCCTCGGGCTGTAAGGCTTCCTGCAATGGATTAAGGTGCAATATCAAAGCATCAGCTTCTATCATCTCCACGGCTCGCCGGCATTCCTTAATTCCGTATCCATAGTTCAGTTGGACTGCGCCGAGATTGGCGAAAAGGAGGATATCCGGAGCCACATTTCTGACCCGAAAGGTATCTGCCACACCCGGGTTTTCTATGGCGGTTCTTTGCGACCCGACCCCCATAGCTATACCCAGTTTCTGTGCAGCTCGGGCAAGGTTGCGGTTGATGCGCTGTGCCTGCTTGACGCCCCCCGTCATGGGCGAAAGGAGCAGGGGAGCCCTCAGGGTCTTGCCGAAGAGGGAGGCGGAGAGGTCGATGCTTCCGGCATCGACCTCAGGTAATGCCTGATGGATGAAGCGGAAATTTTCCAGACCTGTGGTTACTGACTCGAACTGAACATCTTTGGTAAGGTTGATGTGTAGATGCTCGTGCTTTCTCTTGCTGTTAGATTCTGTTTCTTTTCTCATTAAAATCGTTCTAATCGCA
The DNA here is from genome assembly GCA_016865955.1 of Chloroflexota bacterium. GTDB lineage: Bacteria > Chloroflexota > Dehalococcoidia > SZUA-161 > SZUA-161 > VGNW01. The sequence goes on from VGNW01000054.1 coordinate 1,009, forward strand.
ACTATTGTAAAAGGATACTGCGACTAAATTGACAATGCGGTGGGGATTGCATAATACACGGATTTCGATTAATCTGTCAAGAATATTTTCGGGAAACGGAGAAATGCGTACCGCTATCGCTGGCTAGCGCCGCCGCCAATCATCGGGGATGAAAAGGGTCGACGCACCCAGCCAAATCAAAAATACTCCGTCGAGAGTCCAGAGTACCGCAATAGCTTGCATAAAAGGCACAGAGCGTGCCCACTCTCCAGCCAGAGTTCTTCCTGCTATAAGTTCAGTGTCCCACATCTCAGTTAAGATTTCCCCAACCATAGGATAACTGAGAAGGTCGCTTTCAATCTGCTTGAAAACGCCGGAAGCGACAAGGGTGACAAACAATCCCGAGAGGAAAAAGAAAATCCCGATAGACAAAACTATCCAGGCAGATAACCGTGTCACCCCTTACCATCCTTTGAAGAGGTTTGCTGAACCAAGAGTTGAAATGTTACGATTTCATGGACCTGGAGTCTATTAGCAATTTTATCACATTTACGCCAGTATAACAGATGTTTTCTCTGTGAACAAGACATTTCACCGAAATGGTTCTTGACAAAAGGATGAAATGTAATATAGATTAGTCACAACTTTTTGAGGAGGTGTGAAGATGAGAATTCCAGGGCCGAAGGCTATCGCTTTCATGGTGCTGAGGGGATTCGGGCAGTTCTTCCTGGTCACGGGTATGGTGGGCATAACGTTTGTCATCGGGCCTCTGAACCACATCATCGGTAAATGGCAGTTAGACCTGACTGCTGACAGCAAGGGAATCACTTTTCTAGTGTGCCTGGGTTTCTGTGTCTTGGGAGGCGCTCTGGACTTTTTTGCCAATGAAGCGCTCAAGGCTATTGATGAGAAGAAACTCCTGGAGTCATTGGCAGCTAAAAAATAGTCTCGGGACGACATGTTCATTTAAAAAAACGACTCGGAAATTTGTTTTAGCCCCGATTAGAGTCCTTTTCGGCGGTGGATTGTGCCATAAGCTCTTTTTTTGCCTCTTTACTTACGAAATTGAAGGGGCAGTCGAAATACAGGCATCGGGGACACTCATACTTGGCATAGGTCCAGACGAAGTTCACAATCGACCACAGATAAAGAACCAGAAGCAGGGGGTCTTGTATCAACCAGTAGAAAGGGAATGCAAAGCCACGGGCGAATAGAAAATACAGGATAAACTTCTCGTAAGTCTTTATTCTACCGGGCTTGGGCTTGAAGTATTTAGTAGGGCCCCAGTGAGACTTGCAGTGAACCGTTCTTCCCGGCAACTGGTTGTAATAAGGGCAGTGCCGGCAGAGAAATCCCACCTCGGCGAACATGAAGGGCACCATCGCAGAAATGTAAATCCCCATCCAGAGCCATGAATCGCGGGCTATGGCGACACAGGCTATGACCTCCGGCACCAGACTTATACACCAGAAGAAAAGGAAGTCGGAGAATACGTAATCAGTCCGCAATGGGATCTTTTTGTTACATCCTTCCATCTCGCCTCCTATCGGGAGTGTGAAACGTCCTTAAAGTCTATAGCTCTTGCCAGGGTGACATGACGGCTTTTAACTCAAAGCGGTGAACTGTCCTGAGAAGGAACGCGAATACGATGAGGAAAACGATGCAGGCTAGAACTGCGAAACCCCACGGGATAAGCGTTGCAAGCGCGGCGGCGAAGAAGCACAGGATTATGAGCGCCCAGGATATGGTCATGAGCATAACCCCTTTCTGCACGTTTTCAATCGGTTTCTTTACTCTTATGACAATCGACAAAACCGTGAACGGCAGCGACAGGGCAAGCAGGGCAATAGAAAAATCTGTGCCGAATATCCCCAGATGCCAGAATACAGGAACAAGGCAAAACGCCCCCAGCGTAGCGATAGCCTCTAATGCCAATGCCGTTTTGACCTTCATGCCCAGGTCGATGTTTTTAAGGTTATAGACGCTGCTGCCCTGTTCCAGTTGAATTATTCCGTCTCTCAAAGCATGGTATGTTTTCCTGAACTTGTGAGTTATGCCGTATCCGAAGCTGTGAAGGAAGAAGAAGCCGGTAAAAGCTATTATAAAATCGTTAAGCGGTGCGACAACCAGCCATCCGGATATGGGTAATGGTATGGACACAAGAGCGATGAAAACAGGACCGGCGAGCGTTTGTTTGAATTTGAAAGGGCGCAGAGAATATGCTATGCCGGCGAACCAGTATGCCAGTATAACTATCATCAGAGGGTAGTTCACAGTTACGATTGACAGGGCAAGCACCAGCGCAGCGATTATTATATTCTCTGCAATAAACGCATTTTTAGCTATTGCTACCTGTAGTTCTCCCGTAACAAGAGGATTGCTGGTGAAATACACCTTGTCCTCACTTCGGTCAACATAGCTGTTGGCAAACTCTGTGATAGCCTGGATAAGCATTATTGTCACGGCGAAAAGGGCGATATTGTTCCATTCCGGCTGACTGCCGTTGAGTCCGAAGATAATTGCGCCTACCCATGCAGGGGATGCTCCCCAGACCAGGGGAGGCATGTTCGCTTTCCAAATCGCAGTTAGAGACCTTTTATTCATTGTTTATGTGGCTTGCCGAACAGGCCCGAAGGGACGAATCTGTTTGCACAGTAACCCGAATCCTATCAGGAAACCGATACTGACGATAGTAGCATAGCCCCAATGCCAGTGAAGAACACTTACAAGTGCCACGGAAAAGAAAGAAAGCGTTGCCAGCAGGGCAGCCACACCGGCAAGTTCTACACATCTTTGAGCATTCCCAATACGGCTCTTCATCCGAAACGCTACAGTTAAGAGAGTAAACGGTAAAGACAGTCCCAGCAAGGCGATTGACAGCACCACGGGAAATATGTCTAGATGCCAGAAAATACCTACCAGGACAAATGCTGTTAAGCCTGAGATAGCCTCCAGAGCCATTGCTGTCTTTAGTTTCACCCTGAGCCCGACTGTTTTGATGTTGCAGATATTATTGCCGTTTTCAATCTTAATTAGACCATGAGTCAATGCTTCGGCGGTTTTTCTCAATTGACCCGTTGAAATATTTGCCCCGAAGGTCCCCACAAAAATGAATGCTGCAAAGGCTATCATAAAAGAATTTAGCGAGCCTGCGAGAAGACAGGCAGCAATTGGTATCAGTGCGGTAGTGAGGGCAAAGGAAAACGGGCCTGCAATCGTTGCCTTGAATTTAAAGGGCGGCAGAGAATATGCCAGACCCGTCAGCCAGGCAACCGCCATCGCTATCATTAGGAAATAATTCAGCGTAATAAGCAACAAAGCCATCAGCAGTAACCCTGCTGCGATATTTTCCAATACGAGAGCTTTTCTGGCTATATCTTCTGTAAGTTCCCCGGTAACCAGGGGGTTGCTGGGCACATATATCCGGTCTTCGAATCTATCTATGTAGGTATTGGCAAGCTCAGCAACGGCTTGAATAATGATTACCGTTGCCAGAAAAAGGGCGAGAACTACCCAATCAGGCGTTTTACCATTTAATGCCCAGATGAGGGACCCGACCCAGAAGGGCAGGCAAGCCCAAATCCATTGGGGGAGGTTAGCCTTAGTTAGTCCAATGAGAGTTTTCTTGCTCATGCCGGTTATTCTCGATTCACTTTTTGACAGCAGGCAATTTTCAGCAAATAATTGGCTTAGGGATAGTCAATTTTTCTGTGGCCGGGAGAAGCGCCATCGGGATAAAAGGTGCGTATTATTCGCTTCTCGTCGGGTGTTAAATGAAGTTTGTTGGGGATGCTTCTCCCCGGAGCAACAACGCAGCCAGCTCCGAGGTAGACGCCATGCCCCAGGCACGAGCCGAGTCCGTGGATATTTGTGTTTATCGGATTGCCGTCTTTTTTGACTGAAACATGTTTACCGTCGAAACGGTAATCTGCAAGGCTGACCCCTTCAGCAACAAATGTGTTTCTGCCCAGAACGCTTATGTAAATAACGCTGGCGGAGGAGGCAGCACCTGGATACAGCACAGCACCTAACAGCCCGCTTCCGGAATCGAGGGCACATCCTTCGCCAACGGCTGAACACTCAATATTTACATTGCTTCCGATATTAGTTCCGTCTCCAATCACAGACAATCTGATAACCGTTCCGGCACCGATAGTAACATTGTCACCGATAGTGCAGCCTTCTATATATGCTGTGGGATGGATATTGCACTTTTTGCCGATTTTATTAGTTTTACGAAGTAATTTCCATTGGTTCAAGGAACGCGCCCTCAACACAAGGCATAGCTTCTTCAGTATACAGGCATTCTTTATACTGGCTACCTTTGACAGCAGGGCATTCATGTTGGCTGCCCACACGTTAGCCCAGTGGTCTATCTGAATGATTGCGGAGTCTGTCATGGGGATGTCGTACTTCTCACCGCCGGTCATATGCAAAGGCACCGGAAAGCGCCAGTAATATTGTTCCGGATTCATTATTATGTTCACGGAGTCGTTGCGGAATTTCTGGGACGGCACATAGCATAAGCCGTATTCGATTGTTTTGTCATCCGATAGTCTATTTACATCCTGGGTAGCAACCACGCTGTGTTTAGTAAAGGGGCCGTGTTTTAGAGCGCAGATGGTACGACATCTTCTAATTCGCGATTTTTCGATGAATTCCTTGAGGAATTTCCTGGTGACAAACAGACTGTCCACTAAGGTTATATATTCATGAGGGTCGTTAATCAAATCGGGGCTGGACACATTCTTCAAGTCCAAATCCAGCTTTCGCAGAACATCCTCCTGTATTTTACCCAGCTTCACATTGGCAATCAGACAATCATGTGGATGGTCGCCAAGAGGCTCTATTTTTTTGGTGCTTTCGATTATGTATGCTTTCATTGCCTCGTCTCGCTAAGTGGGATTTTATTTCTATTGTCTTCCGTTGACTGAGTGACGGTATATGCTGAATCGGAAGTTGACGGGCTATGGGAAAGACTGCCCCTTTTTGCCCATAGATTGCCGGCGGTGTGATTCCCCAGATATGCGATAGCGGCTCCGGGTAGGTTTTTGGCGATAATAGCGGAAATGAAGGCTCTTTTCAAGGCTGCTGTCCTGGAACTGAGGTTCCTGTGCATCCGGGCTACGCCTTCATCGAGTTCTTCTGGAGTCATGTTCCTGGGCTTGAATAGAACATGTGTGAAATCATAGTATTTCCAATCATCGGGATAGTCTGTAAACAGCAGCCTGCCTTCCTCTTTTAGCCTCTGGTACAGCCTGGTTCCGGGTAAAGGGTTCAATATGGATAGCTGAGTTGCATCTATCTTCGAATCGAGAATGAATTCGGTTGTCCTGTCAAATACATCTTGCTTGTCGCCGTCGCTGCCCATTACAAATGAGCCCAGAATGCCGATGCCGTGGTCGTGTATCTTCTTAATGACATCTTTATAATTCCTGACCCCGACTCTCAAATTCCTGACCTTATGCATGCCCTGGAGGGATTCCTCGTTTACCGATTCGAATCCGATGAACACCCCCAGACAGCCGGCTTTCTTCGCGTATTTCAATACCTCGGGATTATTGGCGAAGTCGATTCCAACATAGCATCCCCATTGTTTCTTCAGACCTCTGTCTGACATGCCGCGAAAGAGCCGGATCGCCCTTTCCTCTGCCTGCTTTCCGTATCCCAGAATGTTGTCGTCGGAGAAAAAGAAATATTTAGTACTGAGTGTCTCCAGTTCGTCCAGCACCTGTTCTACCGGCCTCTGTCTGTATAGATGACCGTTGAAAGCTGTGACCGAGCAGAACTCGCAATCATTGGGGCAGCCGCGGGAGGTCTCCACAGATTGCAGTCTATACTTCCGGGAGTATAAGTCTCTTCTCGGCTTGACCTGATTATCCAGAGAGATGCGCTCTCCTTTATAGGATTTCTTCAATTCGCCTTGCTCAAAGTCGCGAATCAAGCCCGGCCAGACTGACTCTGCCTCGCCTATTACCACCGAATCGACAAACCGGATAGCTTCATCGTACAGCATCGAGACATGGACTCCGCCTATGACGGTTTTCGTGCCTTTTCGCCTGTATTCCTGGGAAATCTCGTATGCTCGGGAGACATTGCAGGTATAGGCGGTCAGTCCTACCAGGTCGGTGTCTTCGAAAGTTAGAGGCTCGATGTTCTCGTCGGCTATTTTCACCTCCCAATCGGGAGGCGTTAAGGCGGCGACATAGCCTAAGCCGGCGGCGGGCAAGCGCAGAACGCTCGCCAGATTCGGTTTGATGTGCTGGGCGGGATTAATTAACAGGAGTCTTTTTGTCACGTCTCTCCTGCTTCCTGTTTGCCGTCCCGGGGTATTCCGGTGGCAAATCCCCATTTTTGTTAAGGCGGTATAGATTCATCTCCAGGGAGCAGCCGCCGCAGGAGCCGCAGCCGGCTGTATTTGCCAGAGATTGCATAACGTTGTATTTTTTCATTATTCTGTTGGCTTGGACGGTTATTTCTAGAAACCATGCAGGATTTACTCTGGGATTATTCTCCAGTCGGGCTCCGGGGAAGGGGCGCAGGCATATGAAGTTGGCGGGTGTCCCGATTGACGAAAGGAATTCCACGCCTTTAAGGGTGTCCGCATCATCCTCGGGGCCTGCGATTAACGCCGAGAATGTCTTGATGCCTGCCTCTCTACAGTAAGCCAGAGACTTTTCATATTCTTCCAGTTCGATTTCCGATTTTCCCGGCAGAAGCTCTGCTCTGGCTTTTCGGGAGTAAAATTCTATGTTGGCGGCGAAGGTATCCATGCCCAGCTCGATAAGACCGTCTAGGGAATGGACATCTTTGGGGGGCGAGGCTTCGATGGCAATGCGGGCTTTTCGGAAATTATGGCGAAGCTCCTTTACATAAGGTATGTACTTCGATAGACCTCTATCCCGGGTGAAATCGGTTCCGCCGGTGAGCAGGACCTGTGGCTCTATCCCAGTATTTTCGGCTATTCTTGCGTAGGCTGATACTAAATCAGCGGGACCTAAATCAATTTGTTTCCTGGTCAAAACGCAAAAGGCGCAGGGCTTATCGATGCTGTGGTAGTGGCAGTTTCTCGTGCCGTGCGGCTTTCGCGGAATGGCGGCAATCAGTGTATCGAACTCTAGATTGATATTTTTGTTGCCGGTTTCCGATTCAGGCAGTAGGGTTACTTCAAAGAACTCTTTCCCGTCATATGCAATCGCAGCTTTCTTTGCAGCGTAATCCCCCTTTAATTTGACTGGATTACCTTTATCCATATAGAAGAATGGGATAAGCGCTCTCAGAGAGGGATTGCCCACCAGCAATTGCAAGCCGGCGTTGCCTGTGCGGAAGTCTTTATCGTTCAGAGGATAGGATTCCAGCTCGACAGATGCTCCGCAGCAGACCAAATAGCTGCAGAGCTTGATTTTGTTAATGAGGGAATCGGGTTGCTTGAAATCAAGCTCAAGTTCATCGGCATATTTCTCGAAAGGCGTCTCATTCATAATCCAAGCCGCTTGTCGCTAATTCACTCGTAGAACTTCTTATCCGTTTCGCCGGAACTGATATTGGCTACAATGATTTTGTTGCTATTTTCCCTTGCCTGTTTAATAACGGCTGCCATGGTGAATCCGGTTTCCAGCGCGATCAGTTTGCCTTCGCTCTTGTGGAATATCTCGGCAGCCTTCATAGCTTCTTCGGAGCTGAACCTGTTTACATGTATGAGTCCTGTGGAGTGAAAATAGGCAACTGAGCTGGCTACGACGGTGGAGCCCAGACCTCCTACATAGTCGCCGTCCCTTAGTCCATCGAGTCCATAGGTGTGAATCAGGGGGTAGTATTTCAGGGTGTCGATTGAGTATAGTCCCATCTTGCCCTCGGAGAGGATGGGGCAGCTCTCAGCTTCTGCGGATACGATTACTGTTTTTCTTTTTTCATCGACAATGTCTGCCAGAAACACCCCTGCTGTCCCCAGAAGGTTCGCACCGCCGCCGCAGGTTCCTACTACTATATCGGGGTACTTGTTCAATTCCGCAAGCTGGGTCTTAATCTCCAGTCCGATCACCGATTGCGGAATAATGAAATAGCTGTATACGCTGCCGAAAATATAGTAGGCTCCTTTGGTGCGTTTGGTGAATTCAATAGCCGCATTCGCCGAAAGTGTGAGCAGATCTTTGACCTCCTGCTGTGGGGGAGGCTCGACTATCACTACGTCCGCTCCAAATCCTTCCATAAGTGCTTTTCTGTTCGGTCTCTCGAGGTGGCTCTCATAGTCCATGAAGCAAACAGCCTTAATGCCGAATCTCCTGGATGCCATAGCCAGAGCGATACCCCAATTACCTGTCGTTTCGGTAGCGACAGTCTTGATGCCGTCTTTTTTACAGGAATACGCGATCAGATACGCGCTGCTGATTTTGTGGTTACCGGTCGGTGTTGCTCCTTCATCCTTGATGTAAATCTCGCAGTTTGTTCTTATGTCTTTTTCGAACTGTCTTGCCCTGTACAACGGAGTCGGCCTGTATTTCGAGTAAATATCGAAGACCTCTCGGGGTATGTCTATATACTTTTCGCCGGACAACTCCAGTCTGGCCAGAGATGGGGGAAGCACCCGGGGCAGTTTCTCCCGGTTGATTTCCTTTTCGTGCAGAGGGTCAAATAAATGTGCTTTGTGGTACGCATTAAGGTTGAGAAATTTGTTTAACATAACGCTAATTTACTCACTAAAGAAATTTAGGCGAAAACGCGGGATTTACCAATGGGATTCGCCGATCTTTGAGCCGATCTGGTCTTCCCAGATTTTTTTGCAGTCGCAAGAGGAGTACAGAATTCTATCGATGTTTTCCTCCATTCTTTTCGACGATATGTTGAACTCATTTAGATATTTCCGAGCTGTTTCAGTGCATGAGCACACATACCCATCGGACGAGTAATTGGAGGATACCATGAGAGGTACTACATTATCGTTCTCGTTGCCAAGTATAACCTGCCAGTTTGATGATGTCCTCGCTCTCATAGTGTTTAACATCTTGAGTGTAAGCGCTACCGTGTACAGCCAGGGCGGTCTTATGTGATTCTTCTTGGCAAAACTGTTTGCCACGAGGGAGTTCTGAGCTATGAAATACGGCTGAATAGCCAGCACTAGATTGCAGTTCAGCTCTTCTGTCAGTTTTACGATTCTTATCGAGCTGCTGATGACATCCAGTATTGCTTTCTTATCGTTGTTAATTGCCGGCGGATTCAGAAGTAGGTATGCCTGAAAGTTCATCCCGTAGCGGGCGATTATATTCAGACTCCTCACAAAATCTTCTGTGGAAAAACCTTTCCTTAGTTTATTTCTTGTGCCGTCGTCCATAGTTTCGACACCTATGGCTATGGTTACCCTTTCCGGGTCGACCATATTTGCCAGTGATTCGAGATTCTCATCGGTGATGAACTCAGGTCTGGACTCCAGAAGCACTTCAGAGACTCCGCTTTCATCGATAAGCCTTAGTATTTCCAAGCGGGAGGCTGATGAGACTTCCTCATTGTCGAAAAAGCTTCCCGAGACGTAGATCTCCAATCTATGTATTTCATCCAGATTGTTATCCGCAAATATATCTGTGAAAACTTGCCCGACTTTTTGGGGAGGAATCGGGTCATGATAGTTTAAAAAGCCACAATACACACAGCGTCTCCCCTTGCGTAGTTGCACACATGGATTGGTGTTAATTCCGAGCTTCCATCTTAGCCCGTCGGAGTATCTTTCCCTCTTGTTTAGAGTTACGCAATCTCGCCGGTAACTGTGTCTGGCATCTGTCACCGATGAGGGAGAGCCACAGGATTGCTTCATTTATTTGCCTCTAATTTAAAATCGTTAGTAACGGGCATTTAGAGATTTGGCCCCCCATGGGTGAACTATTCTCACCAGCAGGGGAAACCCCACAAGGCAGAATACGCAGATTAGAGATGCAAGCCCCCAGGGGATGACGCTGGCAAGTCCGTAGCCGAGCAGTGTGACGACGATTAGTATCCAGGATAGCGTCATGAAAATTTTGTATATCGAGCTATTCCTGATCGGGTCTTTCATTCGTAGAATCATAGCCAGAGCCGTCAACGGCATGGGCAGGGCAAGCAGCGCTATTGAAAAAGACGCGTCGAATACATCCAGATGCCAGAAGATGGGAACCAGGATGAACGCTCCTAAAGCAGTAAGCGCCTCCAGATACATTGCGGTTTTGAATTTCAGTCCGAAGCCGACTGTGCTGAGATTGTGTAGTTTGTTGTTTTGTTTGTTGTCAATCAACCCTGAGTCAAGCGCGAGGAGTGTTTTCCTGAACTTGAGAGTTATCCCCAATCCGTAGCTGTGCAAAAAAAGGAGTGAGGCAAAGGCTATAATGAAGCCGTTTTTTGCCATGAGAGACGGTTCGACAATGAGCCAGCCGGCAATCGGCAAGAGCGCGAAGGCGATGGCGTGGTCGAAGGGAGCATAAGGAGTCTCTTTGAGCCGTAGAGGAAGAACGGAGTAAGCGAGGCCGAAAAACCAGCCCACCGCCATAACCGCTATTAAGATGTAGTTGAGCGTCACTACCAGCAGAGCAATCAGAAGAAACGCAGCCATAATGTTCTGAAAGATGAGCGCTTTTCTGGCTGTTCCGGCATTGAGCTCACCGGTAACCAATGTATTAGTGGGGCCGTACAGGCGGTCTTCTTCGCGGTCCGTATAGCTGTTGGCAAACTCGGCAATGGACTGAATTGTGATAACGGTTGCGATGAAGATGGCAAGCGAAACCCAATCGGGTGTTCTGCCATCAAGTCCCAGCAGTACAGCGCCAATCCAGGCCGGGGCGCCGATCCAGACCCAGTGAGGGACGTTGGCCTTCCACAATGCTATGAGAGTTCGGATGCTCAGGCTGACCTCCTCCCAAATGGAATACTGACTTTATGAAGAAGTTTTGCCCCTAGAGAAAGCTGCCGAATCTATACTATAAACGCCTGCCTTAGGGCAGGGCGGGAGGTGGAAACCGGATTTAAATCTATAATTGCTGGCTTTCGGCTGGATATTCAAAAAAACTAAATTATTTTGCCGAAAACACTCACTAGAGTCAACGGCAGCCCGAAATCTTTGCTGCCTTCGTTAGTTATTCTTTTAAAAATTCGTGCAAGTACTTATTATTAGGTACTACTTAGGTACTATAGACTATAGCAAAGAGAGGCGAGTTGTCAATATACTTTTAGAGACCGTTTAGCAACTTGAGAAAAAATCCCTTAAAAAATGGGAGAGGGTATAGCGGACAATAGTTGAAGCTGTTATTGTTAAGGAAAGGAATACTGGAGGCTAAGATATGGCAAAG
>VGNW01000055.1 GCA_016865955.1 Chloroflexota bacterium
TTGCGGCGATAAATGTCTCTGCATCCGGAATGCTTATCCTTTTCATCGGGAGCAACCTCCAATAATCTTTGCTCCCAGTATAACTTAAATTATCGCTATGCGCAACTACTTATGTCGCTTGATATAGCATCCTCTAACAATCCGTAATATATTTCATAGGGATTTGAACTTGGCGGAATGTAAATGTGAGTGCTTAGGCTATGTGGTTTACGGGAGTCCCATATTTCTGTACACCAAACGTAATGCACACCGCCGTAGTAGTCCTCATTTATAGCCCATGCTAGTTGTGAGTTGACCGAATACAATAGATTAGAATGCATATAAATATACCGGTTCAATACTAGGTGTTAAAGTATAGTCTCATGGTGAAGATGAGATGCTTATAAGCTCACACTCCGTTATTTTCGATCCAATAATCTAGAGGGATTATCCTGCCAGCTGTGCATTTATTATGTATTTTTACCTTAAGTTTGTCAATATAACAGCACTCCATGCACATTATAGACTGTCAGGGATGCTTAAGTAACATTGATTCAACATAAGCTTGTAGTGCTAAGGGCTAACTGGCACTAGGTCGCTTGAGCATCCTCGGATGAACAAACTGATTGTTCGTTCAGTTTTCGATGTTCGGCAACAAGCCCTTTTCGAGTGCCCCCATACCTGGGTAATTGTGGTTTATGGATTGGTACTCTCATTTTAGAATGGCTCTTTGTCAGGTGATTTGGAAAGATTGAAAGCCATCGTCCTACATTTGCCACCATTACCGGGGGCTAAGGGGATAAAGAAGGCTGGAGCGGATGCTCCAGCCTATCCATAAACATGTGACGCTTCAATATGTCTTTCCCGCGAAAGCGGGAATCCAGGCAACCCCTTACTCAAGCACCAAGGGTACTAATCCCCCTGTATCCCCCTTTAGGAAAGTGGGAATTGGGCGAGGGCACCTGGGCTCCTGCTCCCTGGTCAGCGCCAGGGACAAGTTCCGCAGGAGTGACATGACGGCGCTAATCCCCCTTCGTCCCCTCTCCGCTCAAGGCAAAGACAAGTTTGAAAAGGGAGAACTTCCCCCTCATCCTTCGGCTTCGCTCAGGACAGGCCTGTCGAAGAGCGAATGGCGGATAGCATCTATTTTGGATTGTTCCACTGAGTTTCGGCTCAGCTCTGTCGTTGGCATCAGAAGCAAATCCCAGTCTGTTTGCTGCTCTTATTGTTGACATATCGGGAGGTTACACGTATAATACACGTATAAAGAAGGAGTGGATTATGCGGAAAAAACTGACTTTAACAGTTGACGAGGAGGTCTATGAGGGTCTCCGCAATACAATAGGGCCACGAAAAATAAGCAAGTTCATCGAGGAATTGGTCAGGCCGCACGTTGTTCGCCCCAATCTGGAATCAGCCTACGCGGAAATGGCTAAAGACCGGAAGAGAGAGAAGGAAGCTTTAGAGTGGGCCGAGATTGCTTTCAAGGACGCAGACCATGAAACGTTGTGAGGTATGGTGGGTCAACTTTGACCCCTCTATCGGTGGGGAAATTAAAAAGAAGCGACCTGCCGTGATTGTCAGTAATGATGCATCGAATAAATTCCTTAATCGTGTTCAGGTTGTTCCTCTCACCAGCAAAACGGAGCATATTTATCCCAGCGAGGCAGTAGTGGTTTTTGAAGGTAAGGAAAGTAAGGCTATGGCAGACCAACTGGCCACCGTCAGCAAGGCGAGGCTCTTTCGCCGCGCTGACATTCTTTCTCGGGAAGATATGCGGAAGATTGAAGAAGCCATTAAAATACAACTCGATATTCACTAAGAGCTGTTCGACGCCAAATTTTACAATCCGGCCATTTGCTTCCTAAACGTCGGCTTCTTTAAGATACGCTGTCCGGGTCGGCGCGAAAGGTACGAAATGCGCCTTTCTTTGTCCGGCGCGGGCTTGTTGTAATCAAAATCCTGAAGCGTCAAACGCTCGAGCCTCGTTCCAAGAAGCCGTTCCAGAGAATATATCTTATCTGAATCAGCGCCGGTTACGAAAGTCAATGCAGCGCCGCTTTTATTAACCCTTCCGGTGCGCCCGATTCGATGGATGTAGTCATCCGTACTTTCGGGCATATCGTAGTTGATGACGTGGGAAATACTCAAAACATCGATACCGCGGGCAGCAATATCGGTCGCTACCAGAACCTTGATCGAGCCGTTACGGAAGCCTGCAAGCGCAGCCTGCCTCTGGTTTTGGGATAGGTTGCCCTGTAGTGAAGTCGTTCTATAACCATATCTTGCCAGTTGCCGTGCGACACGTTCAGCACCGTACTTGGTACGCGTGAAGACAAGCACCGAATCAGTTTTAGTTGTATTTAGAATTTCCTTCAGCAAATTTATCTTGAGGTGCTGTGGTACCGGGTAGAGGACGTGTGATACTGTTTTTGCCGGAAGTTGCCGGTCGACTTGCACAGTAACCGGATCATGCATGATTTCACGCACCAGGCGTCCTATGTCAGCCGGCATGGTGGCAGAGAAAAGCAATGTCTGGTGTTTGTGCAAGATGCACCTGAGAACATTACGTATATCCGGCAGGAATCCCATATCGAACATGCGGTCAGCCTCGTCAATAACGAGAATCTCCATTTCCGATAGGTCTATCGTGCCTTTCCAGAGGTGGTCGAGCAGACGGCCGGGGCAGGCTGCGATGATATCCGCACCGCCATGCAGGTCCTGATTTTGCTGCTCCATGCTCACGCCACCGTAGATAGCAGTACTTCGTAAACCGGTTCCACGCCCCAGGTGATTGCTAACCTCGCAAGTCTGCTCTGCCAACTCGCGGGTGGGTGAGATTACCAGAGCCCGCACATGTCCTCGCGAGCCTGATCGCAGACGCTCCAGGATAGGCAGTATGAAAGCTGCCGTCTTACCTGTTCCGGTCTGGGCCAGACCGATGATGTCCCGTCCCTGCAAAATAGGCGGGATAGCCCGTGATTGTATCGGTGTGGGTACGGTATAACCGAGCGCACGTACACCAGCCATGATACTCGGATGTAAATTAAAGATTTCGAAATCACTTGCCTGCCGGTACGAGGGACAGCGCTCCGGCTTGTCGGTATAGCCTCTGGACCGGGAAAACTCCCGGCCTTCAGCGTTGAAGTTGGACGTGGCAACACAATCTGAGGTCTGGATAGACTGACTCTGAAAACTCATTGGACGACCTTCTCTCTTACATTCAGTTGGAGTTTCGGTCATCCAATACTTGAAATAAATCCGAGGATTCTTGGAAGCTTGAAATAACCTAAACTAACACTTATGTTAACTATATCACAAAGTATATGCCAATGCAAATTGTGCACTGCACTACATAGAGCACCATCTTTGTCAGGAAATGTGGAAGGATTGAAAAAGGATGATGGGGCACGGCGCTTTGTCAGGAGATAAGAAAGGATTGAAAAATAGATGATTGGGCACAGCGCGCTGTGCCCCTACTCACGGACGTATTGATCATTTTGTAGATGCGTACTAGGTAGAAAGGCTGGAGCGGATGCTCCAGCCTACCCATAAACATATGTGCTTCAATATGTCTTTCCCGCTGTGGCGGGAACCCAGGCACCTGGACTCCTGCTCACTGGTCAGCGCCAGGGACAAGTTCCGCAGGAGTGACATGAACGAGAGCACTAAGCCCCCTCACCTTAATCCTCTCCCTCGGTGGGGAGAGGATACCATTGTCAAGGTGTTTGCGCAATTAAGCGCTAAGCTTTGGTTTTGCTGGTGAAGCGGAGGACTTCGGCGAAGTTGTTAATCTTCGCCTGATTATTGGTCTCGAGGAAGCCGTCATAAGTAAGGCTGATCCAGGGCTTGCCGTATCTTGCGCTGAACTTCTCCGACATGGCTGCCACAATACCGCCGGGCATGCAGCCGTGCGGCATGACCGAGATAACGCCGGCGTACCTCGGATTTTCAATCCACTCGATTCCCGCGCCTATGCTCAGAACTGCCTCGCTGCCGCACTTAGGAGAAAGATACTGCTTCGAGTAATGGAGCAACTCCTTCGTCGTTGGTTCCTCTTCCTCCACCATCTCCGTGAAATTGCAGATTACCGAGCGCTCGTCCTTTCCCATCAGGTATTTTCTTATACTGCCGGTGATAATCCTCTTCAGGTCTCTGTCCCTGACGCCATCCTCGATATTTCGATATGTAATGTACTTGAGCCACTCACCGATGGGAGAGACTACGACCTCAAGCCCCGCCTTCTCACATTCCTTGACCAGATTGCTGTTGCTGAACTTGTTGGAACGCAGAAATATCTCGCCGTTGATACCCACCAGCGGCCTTCGCGGCATATCCGGGTCAATCAGAGACTTGAATTTCGCGGTGGCGTCCTGCAAAACATCATTTAAAGGCTCTTTTCGGCTGACAAGGTCGGCTATTCTGGATAAATATTCATCGAACAGGCTCTCTGCGGCACCGCTCGTTTTCTCATAGGGACGAGTGCGCCAGAGCAGCTTCTCCAGATAGTCAATAGCGACAATGCCTCGCAGTGCCAGCCTCTCGAAACCCGAGCCCAGGTTCAAATCGTGATAGCCGTTGTTCGACACGGTGGTGCGTATGGGAAAATCAAAGCCCAGCTCGCGGAGTATCCTGACCTGCTCTATAGCGTATTTGCCGAAGCGGCACGGCCCGAACGCGCTCGCCAGAAAACCTTCCGCATCCCTGGGATTAATTTCGTACCGTTCGTTCTCATAGAAAAACTTCATGAAGTCGCCCAGCGTCACCCGGTACGGCAGGCATTCTTTCCCGGAAGTGACTTTGTTGCTATACAGGAGATTCTTCTCATCCTGCCGCGGCATAACCACCGCGTTGACACCATAGGCCCGCATCGCCGCGCCCAGCGCCACAGCGCCCTCGCACATCCTCGGCACGAGGATAACCCTGTTGGGATTGACTTTGGAGTAGGCGAACCTGCGTATATCTCTATCCCCCGCCAGAACCTCGGCAGCCTTTCGTGAGCTAGCAAAGCCTTTGATAGTATCTACAAAAGCCTCCAGCCTGGTTACGATGCCTGCCTCGGCAGCGTGTTCGTCTATCTCCAACTGACCCAGCGGCTTGTTGCCCATGATGTCCTCGACGATATTGAGGACAAACGAGTTAGGCCCGCAGCCAAAATTGGTCAGCACGAGACCGAACAGTCTGGGGTCTTTTGCCACTATGTGAGCGCCGGCTATGTGCTTGGCTTCGCTGAACCAGTAAGGTCTGTCTGTATATTCTTTGACATTCACAGAATTGAGCGGCAAGAATTCAAGGGGTATGGGCACCACACCGAGTTGAGCGAGCTTTTCTGCTATTCCCATGTTGGCACCTGAGTCCTGGGACATGTAAGAGCGAGCGAAAATCACCACACCCAACTGGCCGCTTTCCTTTAGCTTCGCCATTATCCGCTTGCCCGGCTCAGCCTGCGCCTCCTCGAACTCCCGCTTCGCTATAAGTCCGGCTAGCGCGGCTTTTCTGCCCTGCTCTTTGCTGAACCCCATCTTAACAGCGGTATTCGTGAGGTTCTTGATAACGTCGTCGTTGCCGCAACTAAAGTCGATTATGGGTATGAGCAGCTTCTTCCCCAAACCGAGAGCCTCGCGTATTATGAACGGCGACGCCTGCACCAGAGGACAGGAGTATTTCTGGTTCTCATCGCCTTCTTTAACGCCCATGCGAATGGCACAGGGATAGAGTATATAATCTACATTGACCAGGCTCGCTGCGTGACCGTGCACCAGTTTGACGGGGAAGCAACTGTCGGTGTAGCTCAACTCGACAGAATGCTCCATTATTTGATTATTGGTCTTGCTGGAGAGAACGACCTTGGCGCCAAGAGCATTGAGAAAGCCTATTAGCATCGGTGCATAGTCATACACTATGAGCGCTCGGGGAATTCCCACCGTAGGGCCTGCGGTCTCGCCTTTCCTCGATTCCTCAAGCCCTTTGAATAGCAGCTTCTCGCGCTCGTCGAAGGCGGTCTCCATCCGCTCGCGGCTGACGGCGCTGTCGAACAGGTCGCACCTGCTGCCATAGAATGTAGGTTTCTCGCCGGGTATCTCCATACGGCTTATGGTGCAGTTGTTGTCGCATCTCTTGCAGGTGAAAGTGGAAAGGGTGTAACTGCTGTCAACGACCCTCTGGAACCCCTTAAATCTGGAGTTCCTGCCGTTCATATCTTCTTTAGCCAGAAGCGCAGCGCCGATTGCCCCGCTGACCTCCTTATGCTCGGGAACAAGCGTTGTCTTTCCTTTGAGCGCGCTCTTGAAGGCCGAGACAACGGCTTCGTTATAGAACACAGCTCCGGTAAGTATGACCTTATCGCCCAGTTTCCTGGTCCCCAGTACCTTGGACAGATAGTTTGCCGCAATCGAATTAGCCAGGCTGGCGGTGATCACCTCGATGGGCACGCCTTCCTGCTGGGCTGAAGCAACTGCCTGTCCCATGAAGGCTGCACATCTCGAACCGAGGTCGATAGTATGAGGCGCTTTAAAAGCGAGATTGGCGAACTCGCTATTCTGCACCGAAACGCCGAGCTGCTCGGCCAGCTCATCTATGAAGCTGCCCGTGCCCGCAGCGCAGGCTTTGTTCATCTGATAGTCGACAACTACTCCATTGCGCTTGATAACCAGCTTGGAATCCTGACCGCCTATCTCGATTATATCCGCATCGGGTTCTATCTCGGCAGCAGCCCTGGTCTGCGCCGTAATCTCGTTCTTAATCATATCGGCGCCGATGAAGCTGCCTACCAGATACCTGCCCGAGCCGGTTACTCCCACACCGGCTATCTTCGCCTTGTCGTCGATCTCATTAATAATATTGCGGAACACCTGCTTGACAGCTTCAACAGGTCGTCCCGCTGTCATCAGATAGCTCTTCGCCATGACCTTGGTGCCGGTCTCATCAAGTATCACCGCTTTGGTGCTGGTGGAGCCTACGTCCACCCCGAGATAGCCGATGAGCGGCTCTTTTATCTCGGGGGCTTTCCAGACATTATGTTGGACAACCTTCTCCAGGCTGGGCGTCTCGAAGTAGCGCAGCCTGGCATCAGACTCCTGAGGCACAATCACCCTGGATGTCTTCCCGGCATTTCCGGCAAGCAGAGCAGCGCCCAGGGCTTCAACATATAAGTAGTTATCCGGAACGACGATATCCACGGGATGCCCGTTTCTCGCCGAAAGCGCCTCGTTGAGCGCCCTCACCACGGCGCTGTTGGCGGCAACGCCGCCGACGAAATAGATAGGCTCGTCAAACGCCCCTTTCTTCAATGAGACAACCATTCGGGCTATGCTTTCACAAAGAGCATACAGCATAGAGGACATAGGTACGCCCTTCTGCTGCAGGTGAATGAGGTCGCTTTTGGCAAAGACGCTGCATCGGGCAGCGATACGCGGCGCAGAACCTTCACACTCCAGAGCGATGCGGGCGAAATCCTCCAGGCTGACCCCGATGCGGTACGCCTGCTGCTCGATGAACCTGCCGGTTCCGGCGGCGCAGAGGGGATTGGAGACGACATGCCAGGGCTTCTTCAGCCCATCCTCTAGGGTTAAGACGAAGGAACTCTGTCCTCCGATCTGCACAATGGTCTTAGCTTCAGGATAGGCATGAAGCAGCCCTGATGCGATAGCCAGTGAGCTGCTGTACTCCGCCCAGTTCAACTCTTTGGGTATTACGCTCCTGCCTGAGCCGGAGACACCTGCCGTAGCGATATCCCGAAGGCTGAATTTCCCGCCCAGTCGGGAGATGAGAGAGGCTACCGCTGACTTGGGGCTGGCGGTTATCTTCTCCGAGTCTGAATAGACAGCCCTGCCGTCTTTGTCGATAAGTACCGCTTTAACGCTGACAGAGCCGACATCGAGACCTAAAGAGTAACTCATAATTAAAGCGATTTTACCACATATTGGAATCCTGTTGAAGGGGGCTTCTCTTTTCATTTTGCATTTATACCTTTATTCCAACTTTCCTTAGCTCCGCCCTCACCAGCTTCACAGCCTTCTTGTTCAGGTGAATATCGTCTCCGGAGTATTCCCTGAGCATAAGTCCGTTCTTATCCGCAACCCTGTCATAAATATCGATGAATGGGTAAACGTTCTTATCGCAAAACGACTTCAGTTTTTCGTTGAACATCCTGTTAATCTGACTTCGTATCTCCGGCGTGCCGTAGAAGGGGTATTTGTACTCGTTGCCCACCTCGGTTGCCGGAGAAATGCTGTGCACACAGAAGTTCACGCCGTGCTGCTTAAGCTGCGCCATGACCTCGCCGTAATTGGAAATCGTCCTGTCTATCAACTGGTCAATTGAATGCTTACCGTCGCTCTTTTTATGCTGGTAATAGATGTGAATTCGACAGTCTATCTCGCCGAAGAGCAGCACCACCATATCTTTCCTGTCCAGCTTCACGACGATTTTGAATAGCTTTTCATTGGATCTGGTAGAACTGTTCTTTTTTATCAGGTTGTACGCTGTGGCAGCGCCGAGGTGGTGCGCCAGAAAGGGCATGCTGCCCCGGAAAGGTATAACATGGCTGTCCCCGATAACATGGATGAGTGGTTTTCCAAACGCCCTGGCATAGAGCACTGTAAAGGAATCAATAAGGAGCACTCCGAGGCTTCGGAGACCATTTTTAAAGGGGCTTACCGCCCACAGTATTATGTAAATATAAAAATAATGTCTCCCCTGTTGTTTGGCGACCTCCCTTGCCATAAATAGGGTGCCTTTTATACCACGGGGGACATTATTCCGGCTCACTTCGTTATTTTAATACAAAGCTAGAGATTATCAATCACCGCTTTGAGCTTGGCGCGCACCTCCTCACCTACACTCCTCAATTTAGGATTGTCCACTGCCGCCATCGACGCCACCGGGTCTATTGCCGCCACCTCTACCCTACCTTCCGCAAGCTCCTGCACTATTACATTGCAGGGCAGCATCAGCCCGATTTTGTCCTCCGCCTGCAGAGCTTTGTAAGCATAGGGCGGATTGCACGACCCGAGGATTTTGTACTTCCTGAAATCCACGTTCAGCTTCTTCTTCAGTGTCTCCCTGACGTCTATCTCGGTAATAATACCAAAACCGCTCTTCTTCAGGTCCTCGGTCACCTTCGTAACAGCCTCATCGAAAGACAGTTTCAGTGTCTTGCCGAAGTAGTAACTCATTCCCACATTCCTCCTCATCAATACGCTTTGTTTAAGTATTTCATTATAAATTTATTTAGAGGATACTTGTGTCTTAAAATAAAAAACTGGCAGCGGAGGGATTTGAACCCACGACCAAGGGCTTATGAGTCCCCTGCTCTACCACTGAGCTACACTGCCACGGAAATATATGATAGCACTGTGTTTATTTAGCGTCAATCTTGGAAAAGCCCTCGTCAGTCAGAATTCAGCAATCTACCAACTGATAGCTAAGCGCTGAAAGCTGATTGCTAACCTACTTAGCCGCCAGGAGCGACACAACCTTGTCCAGTATCCTGTGGGCGACTTCAGATTTCAGCATGAGGGGAAGCTGCTCGGTCTCGCCTTTGCGATTGATGAAGGTAACACGATTGGTATCCGCGTCGAAACCGCTGTCCTTGGCGGTGATATCATTGACCACTATCAGGTCAAGATGCTTTTTCTTCAGTTTCTCTGTCGCCCTCGGCACTATATCATCGCTCTCGGCAGCGAAGCCGACCTTGATTAAATCACCCTTTACCTCAGCCAGTATATCAATGGTCTTAACCAGTTCCAGAGTCAAGTTTTCGGCTTCACGCTTTATCTTGCCTTCAGCGACTGTTGCCGGACGATAATCGGCGACCGCTGCTGCCATGATAAGGACATCCGCCGCAGCAGCAGCTTTGAGCACCGCGTCGCGCATCTGAGCAGCGGTCTGTACTTGCATCACATCGACTCCCGCAGGGGTCAGAAGCGCCGTAGGTCCTGTTATTAGAGTAACAATAGCTCCACGATCTCGGGCAGCCTCAGCTACGGCATAGCCCATCTTCCCCGAGGAGCGGTTGCCCACAAAGCGCACCAAATCTATCGGCTCCTGGGTGCCGCCGGCGCTGACCACAATCTGCTTCTCCGCCAGGTCACCCTTCCTGCCCAGCACATGGTAGATGGTGCCCAGTATTTCCTCGTTATCGACAAGCCTGCCCATCCCCACCAGTCCCGAAGCCAGTCGGCCATAGCCCGGTCCCACTATAATAAAACCGCGAGAGCGCAGCTTGTTCACATTCTCCTGCGTCACAGGATTTTGCCACATCCCCACATCCATCGCAGGGGCGATAATCACAGGCGCTCTGGTAGCCAGCACGGTGCTGTAAAGTATCTCATCGGCGATGCCCGCTGCCATCTTGGCAATCGAGTTGGCGGTAGCCGGAGCCACAACCATGACATCTGCACGCTCCGCCAGGGCAACGTGCTCCACACTGTATTCCGAGGCAAGGTCGAACATATCGGCAACGACCGGCCTGTGGGTTATGCTGCGAAACGACAAAGGCGTCACGAACTGCTGAGCAGCCTTGGTCATCACCACGTCAACAGCCAGCCCTTTCTGGGTCAGCTTGCTGGCTATATCCACCGCCTTATAGGCGGCGATGCTGCCGGTTACGCCCAAGACCACATTTTTGCCCTTGAACATATTCTCTCCAGACATCTCTTTAATGCCCGCCGTTCAACTCGTGGATTATCCTTAGACCGACCAGCGTCAAATCAGGGTCATAGACATCGATAACGCCGGTCTCCCTAGAAATAACATCAGCCAGTCCCCCTGTGGCAATGACCCTCACATTCCCTCCGAGTTCCTTCTTCATACGGGCTACGATACCTTCGACAAGACCGACATAGCCGAATATGATGCCCGACTGCATCGCAGTGATCGTGTTTCTGCCGATGGACTTCTTGGGGCGGCTCAACTCCACGCGCGGCAGCTTGGCTGCACGCTCGAAAAGCGCTTCAGCAGCTATGCCGATACCCGGGGCAATCGCACCTCCGACGTAGTCACCTTCATCGGATACCGCATCGAAAGTAGTGGCAGTCCCCAGATCTATTACAATCAGCGGGCCGCCATAAAGCTTATGCGCCGCCGCAGCGTTGACCACGCGGTCGGGGCCGACCTCACGCGGATTATCCAGAGATATACGTACTCCGGTCTTGATGCCCGAGCCGACCACCAGAGGGGTAACGCTGCAGTAACGCTGGCATAGCTCCTCAAACGTGGTTACCAGAGGAGGCACGGAGCTTGAGATTATGGCCTGGTCTATATCGGAAAAAGAGTGTTTTCCGAGATTCAACAGATTGAGCAGGAAAACAGCGTATTCATCAGCGAGCTTATGCACATCTGTGGAAAGCCTCCAGGTTGCCTTCAGCTTCTCCCCTTCGAAAATGCCCAGAGCTATGGTGGTGTTTCCTATATCGATTGCCAGCAACATGATTGCTTTCCCTCCTGCTGCCCAGCGATAACGTAATACCCTTCCCGGAAACAAGACGGTCTTTTGAAGTGAGGCATATTATAGCGTACTCTTCTGGGTGTTACAACAAGCAATATCTACTATGAGCAAGAGGTCTTTTTTTTATGTCGTTGCGAATCCCGATAAATCGGGATGAAGCAATCTGGAGGAGGTGGGGAGGGCTGAAAGCTGATAGCTAAATACTTTCGGTGAGATTGCCACGCCTCCTTCCCCTGCGGGAAGGATGGCTCGCAAAGACACTTGAGCTTTGCAGCCTTATGCTTACAGAAGCCTATAGCCTCCGACGTTGCGCTGGCGATTAAGATATTCCAGGCCTTTCTTGGTATCGCTGGCGACACGCGCTTTGTCGCAGTTGGCCAGGCGAAACTTGAACAACCAGTACGTAAACTCCTGCCACTGAGCCAGGCTTATATCGTCCCTTTCCGAATGCCCTTTATCCTGCATGAACCAGTGGAACAGAGTCTCCTGACCTGCCCCATAGACTCTGTAATAGCTATCGAAAAAGCCCTGCTCTTCCTTGGAGAAGACATGGGTATGATTCTCTTTGCAAATCTCCTCTTCAACGGCAAAGATAATGGCCTGCTCGACAATGACACCGTAGAAATAGTTGAGATAGGCGTGATACTTGGAACTCCCGATAAGCCTCCTGAAATCTTCCTGCGAAATCTCCTCGGGCAGCTTGCCGAAGAAAAGCAA
>VGNW01000056.1 GCA_016865955.1 Chloroflexota bacterium
GTCGACTATGTATATGTATCCCTCTTTATCCATCCTGACCAGGTCGCCGCCGTGGAACCACCCACCCCTCATCGCCTCCCTGGTCGCCTTGGGATTCTTGTAGTATTCCTTCATTACCGTAGAGCTTCGATAAATCGCCTCGCCGATCTCACCCACCGGCACATCGTTGTCGTTGTCATCCACCACGCGAATTTCGATAAAGGGGAGAATTTTCCCCACAGAGTTCTCTCTCCCCTCCGAATCGCCGGGCAGCAGCCCCGACACCAGGGCGCTCATCTCCGTCTGTCCGAACAGGTCAAAGATTTTGACATTGGGGAAGAATTTCTTGACCAATCGGCGGGTTTCCACAGGCAGGATTGCCCCCGAGGAACCCCATACCTTAAGGGAGGAGGTATCATACTTATCCAGGTCCGGCACGAGCAGAACGAAGTTGGTCATGGCGGGCACCAGTACGAGGGCGTTGATTTTCTCTTCCTCGATGGTTTTCATAATATACACGGGGTCGAAAACCTCGGTGGGCAGCACCACAGTGGCGCCCAGGAAGAACATAAATTGGCAGAAGCCAAAGGATGCCAAATGAAATATCGGCGGCGCGCCGAAAGCCCTGAAGTTCCACAGGTCGGACATCCCCGGTTCGGTCAGCACGAACGAAGCGCCCAGCATCCACAGCACCATCTCGTTTTTGTGTGTAATCACCGCACCCTTGGGTCTGCCGGTAGTTCCGGCGGTGTACATGATGAATAACGGGTCGTCCTCATCCACCGGAACCAGAGGCTCCTCATCGGGGTACTTGGCAATCCAGCTTTCGAAATTCAGCATCCCCTTGACCTTCTGTTCGCTTATCGAGATGTATTTTTTCACCAGAGGCAGGTTTTTACGGATGCTCTTCGCAGTATCCACAAAGGCTTCGCCTGCGATGAGGACTTTTGAGTCCGACTGGTTGATGATGTAGGTCATCTCCTCGGGGTGCAGCCGGAAATTGACCGGCACAGCGACGCCGCCGATTTTGGCGAGCGCGAAATAGGTCTCCATAAATTGATTGCAGTTGAACGATAGTATGGCGACCTTATCTCCTCTGGCAATACCCAAATCCAGCAAAGCATGAGCCAGCCTGTTGATGCGGGCGTTCAACTGCTTGTAGGTAAGGCGGGTTTTGCCGTATATCAGCGCCTCTTTATCGGGAAATTTGCGGCTGTTCCTCGCCATCATCTCACCCAGCAGCAACCTCCGTCCCAGAGCCGTTTCGATTGCTTTCTTGTCCTTCATGTCTTCCTCCTCCTTATCCGAAGATATATTTAAAGAACAGTCCCCAGCCTGCAAGCCAGAAAACGTCCGGTCTTGTTGATTAAATCAATGCCAGAGGTGTATCATTGCTTTGGGATAATGATGTTATAGGAAATTTCCTTTAAACGCAATACTACAATTTGAGGATTTCAACATGATGAAAGATTTGATAGCAAAAAATAGAAGCTACCGACGATTCTATCAGGAAGTTGTTATCGAATATGAGACACTGCGGCAACTCGTTGACCTCGCCCGGCTCTCAGCATCAGCGGGAAACATGCAGCCGCTCAGATACATCCTCTCCTGTGACTCTAAACAGAACGCTCTAATCTTCGAGCAACTTGCCTGGGCGCGCTATCTGAAAGACTGGTCGGGCCCCGCAGAGGGCGAAAGACCGTCCGCATATGTCATCATTCTCGAAGACAAGCAGAGAGAGCATCCTCTACGTTGCGACCACGGTATAGCCGCACAGAGCATATTACTGGGCGCAACAGAAAAGGGTCTGGGAGGATGCATAATCGGGGCAATCAATAAACCGAACCTGCGGAAAGCGCTAAATATTCCTGACCGCTACGATATCCTGCTCGTAATCGCGCTCGGCAAACCCAGGGAAAGGGTAGTAGTCGAGAAGCTTGAACCTGACGGAAGCATAAAGTACTGGCGGGATAGCGCCGGAGTGCATCATGTGCCGAAGCGGGCGCTGGACGACATTATTCTCAAATTCTAATACGCCTGTTATTTCCCTGCATAAAGCACAGCCAGTAACCTGGCTTCTTTGCCGCCGATGCATTTAACGAAATGCGGCTCACTCGAATCGTAATATATGGCATCTCCGGGCTCAAGGTACTCTTTCCGTCCGCCGACCTGTGCCATCATCTTGCCCTCAAGCACGAAGAGAAACTCCTGACCGTCGTGAGTGGACGGCTGGACTTCCTCAGCAGGGGTCAAGGTAACCATGAAAGGCTCCATCATGCGGTTGGCTTTTTCCGGAGCTAGAGACTCGTAGAAATAACCGTAGCGCTCGCCCTTCTTACCCAAATGGCGGGATGTTTGCTTACGCTGGTCGGCACGAACTACAGTCATAGGCTTATCAGTGCCCGGCGAGATTAGAAAACTCATACCGGTTTCCAGGGCTTTCCCCAGTTTCACCAGCTCCCCCAGAGGAGGAGCCACCTTATTCGCTTCTATGCGTTTCAGAATATCTGCATCGATACCGGTTCGATTACTGAGTTGCGGAATCGACAGGTTGTGTACCTCACGAGCCTTCCTGATTCTGTCGCCCAGCGACTCCTTCTCCTTCAAGCCAGTTTTTGTGCTCTTTGCCTGCACGGGATGCGTGATGTAATCCTCAGCCCTCTCGTATTTGCGTTTGCGTCTCTCTTCCTTCTTCTCCATTTTGTTACCCTCTTCTCACATACCTCTGCCGGCAACACCGATGTTTCGGGCGATGACAATCCGCAGTATCTCAGATGCGCCTTCGCCAATCTCGAGGAGCCTCTGGTCGCGATAGAATCTCTCTATTCTAAAATCTTTCATCAAGCCATAGCCTCCGTGCAATTGCACCGCCTTATGGACACACCTCTGCATTACCTCAGAGCAGTAAAGCTTTGCCATAGCCGCTTCCACACTGAAGGGGCGTTTCTTCTCGAGCAGCCAGCATGCTTTGTAGAGTAAATTTCTCGCAGCTTCGATTTCGAGAGCCATATCCGCCAGTTTGAATGTGTTGACCTGAAAAGAGCTAACCGGACGACCGAATTGCATTCTGGAGTTAGCGTACCGCAAAGCCAGTTCGAAGGCGCCTTGAGAACCGCCGAGACCCATAGCAGCAATGCTCAGTCGACCCCTGTCCAGGGTGGCAAGCATCTGATGCAAGCCGTCCCCTCTATTGCCGAGGAGATTTTCTTCCGGCACCGAGCAATCATCGAAGAACAGTTCGCCGGTATTGGATGCCCGCCACATCATCTTCCCTTTCATTTCCTGGGCAGTGAAACCTGCTTCACCAGCCGGAACGAGGATACAGCTTAGCTCCGGCTTTCCGTCGGTTCGGCGTCCGGTAACCGCCTGTACGATTACGACACCTGTCAATTTGCAAGCCGAGTTCGTAATGAAAATCTTTCTTCCGTTTATCAGCCATTTTCCATTGCGAAGCTCGGCTCTGGTCTTAGAACTCCCGGCATCGGAACCTGCCTCAGGCTCCGTCAGACCGAATGCGGCGAGCATTGCGCCCGAACACAGCCCGGGAAGCCAGATGCTTTTTTGCTTCTCGTTGCCGAATTGATATATGGGCCCGACGCCCAGCGAATTCGCGGCAGCGATAGTTGCCGCCTGGGAGCCGTCGATCCTCGCCAGCTCCTCCACGGCGATGATATAAGACACATATCCCATGCCCGCCCCGCCGTACTTTTCCGGAACGCAGCAGCCCAGGAGACCTATCGTCGCCATCTTCTGCGTGAGCTCTACCGAGAATTCCTCGCGCTCGTCCAGTCCCTGAGCGACCGGCGCTATCTCCCTCTCGGCGAAATCCCGCACGGCGCGACGCGTCAGGTTCTGTTCCTCAGTCAGGTCGAAATCCAGCGCCATGTACCTATTGCCCCCAGGGAGAATATATATCGCCTGTCTTATCTAGTCAACTGACACACCACAAAGCTTGGTTTTGGTATTTTTCTACACTATAATTGCGCTGAACTGCAGCAAAGCCACTTAGAGGTGCGAGATGAAACGATTTATTGACTTGAGCGTGCCCACAGAAGCCAGCCCGAGTGAACCTATTCCTGTAGAGGTGAAACATCAGGAACACAGGCTGAGCATCGAAGTGATGAAGATGTTTTTCGGCTGCGCCGAGTCCGATTTACCCGAGGGATTAGGTTGGGCTAACGATACGGTAAACATGATTTCCCATGCCGGAACGCATGTCGATGCGCCCTGGCACTATGCCCCCGCGTCCGAAGGGAAAAGGGCAAGGACTATCGATGAAATGCCGCTGGAGTGGTTCTATAGTGATGGCGTTGTGCTGGACATGAGGCATAAGCCTCGCGGCTCAGGCGTAAGCGTCGATGACCTGCGGAAAGCCCTGGTAAAGATTAAATATAAGATTAAACCCCGGGACATCGTCCTGATACAGACAGGCGCAGATAAATTCTGGGGCAAACAGGAATATTTCGCAGCCGGCTGCGGCATGACCCGGGATTCGACTATCTGGCTAATCGAGAAGGGCGTCAGGGTAATGGGTATCGATGCCTGGGGATGGGACAGACCCTTCTGGGCTTTAAAGGAGGAATTCGCCCGCACGGGCGATAGCAGCCTGCTCTGGGGAGCACACTATGCAGGCATCGAGAAGGAATACTGTCACATAGAGAAGCTTGCCAACTTGGACAGGCTTCCTCGCCCCTTCGGTTTTACAGTCGTTTGCTTCCCGGTGAAACTCACTGGCGGCAGCGCCGGCTGGAGCCGTGTCGTAGCCATAGTAGAGGAATGAACGAGCCTGGCTGCGTTCTAGAACTTCACCTTGTGCATTCCTTTAAGATCGAGCATCTGCCTGGCATCGTCAGGCGTGGCAATTTCCCTTTCAAAAAGCTCGGCGATTTTGCGGGCTTTCTCAACCAACTCCGCATTGCTCTTCGCCAGCACCTTGTATTTGACGAATATGTTGTCTTCTATTCCCACTCTCATATGGCCGCCCATTGCCATCGCCACAGCTCCGAGGTGGAACTCGGCAGGATAACCGATTCCGATGACAGACCATGTATAGTTGTTCGCACCCAGCCATCTGTGTGTTTCTGTCTGAAGGTGCACCAGTTCGTAAGGCGTGGCGCCTGAGCCTCCGAGGACACCGAGGACGTACTGTATGTGAACCGGCAGGTCCAATTGTCCCGTTTGTATAAGGAAGCCGGTGTTGTAGAGTCCATTTGTGCCATAGATCTCGACCTCCGGCTTGACATTGTGCTTCTTCATAGCTTTGGCAAATATTTCCAGGTCAGCGAAGGTGTTTTTGAAGACGAAATCCTTGGATAGTTCAACTACAAGTTTTTCCCAGGGATATTTCCATTCCTTGATCTTCTCTGCAATGGGAAAAACGCTGAAATTCATGCTTTCAATATCAAGAGAGCACATCTCAGGTTCGAACTCCGGAACTACTGCTATCCTTTGCTCCGCTGTCATGCCGAAGCCCCCGCCTGTGGTAGCGCAAATCACCACATTGCATTTTTCCTTGATTTTGGTCAGGGTTTCCCTCCAGATCTTCAAATCAGCAGTGGCACTGCCATCCTCCGGATTCCTGACGTGGACGTGGACTACCGCTGCCCCTGCCTTGTATGCTCTAAATGCCTCATCAGCTATCTGATCCGGAGTTATAGGCAGATAGGGCGTCTGCGAGGGACCTACCGCAGAACCGGTCAAAGCACAGGTGATTATCAATTTGGGCATTCTAGCCACTTTAAGCAACCTCCTTCACAGATACTAAATTCAGAGTCCCTACAGCCATCCATGTGACAGGTCAAAAATGTCTTCTATTAGTTTAGTGTAGCTACATCTTACGTACGCCCAGCATGACACGGGCTTCCTCAACTGTTGCCGGCTCCCTGCCTACATCCCGCGCCATTCTAGCCGCTTTTTCCACTAACGGTCCGTTCCCTTGAGCCATTTTCCCCGGCGCTAAGTAGAAGTTGTCCTCAAGCCCCACCCTGATGTTGCCACCCAAGGCTAGAGCCGTTGCTACGAGAAGCCACTGGTCCTGGCTGATACCTATAACTTCCCAGGCTACCCCAGAGGGAACCAAGCTGGCTACATGAGCTAAATTTCTGGCAGTTGCAGCCATTCCTCCTACTACGCCCATTATCAGGCTTACCTGAAAATTCTTGAGCAGACCCATATCCATTAGAGGGAATATACTCTCCAGGTGTCCCAGGTCGAAACACTCACACTCTGGTTTAATGCTATTCTTATTCATGACATCCAAAAAGAACATAATATCTTCAAAGGGATTATGGAAAACAACGGAGAAAACGAAATCCTTCCTTTTCGGGCTGTATTTAGCATAATTCATCGTCCCCATGTTAAGAGCAGCTATTTCAGGCTTCAACTCACGGATATGGGCAATTCTGGCATCTCTCTCTGTCATTACAGCGCCGGTCGAGAAGTTTATTATTATGGGGCATCTTTTTCGCACTTCGACCAGGATCTCCCTGAAGACTTCTACTCTCCAGGATGGGCCACCATCGTTTTCTCTAGCATGGATATGAACCACCGATGCTCCGGCATTGTATGCAGCCAACGCTTCCTCAGCGATCTCTTTCGGAGTATATGGAATCCACTTGCACTGGTCTCTGTTAGCAGCGACACCCGTCAGTGCCGCAGTTATAACTACCTTGTCCTCTAATGCCATGGATAACTCCTTTCCGCTATTTACCTTTCCACAGAGGTTCGCGCTTCTCCATAAAGGAGGCGATACCCTCAGCAACGTCTTCAGCCATAGTGTTTATCGCCAGCATCGACGACAGATATTCCAGCGCCTTCTCATACTCCATGTCCCGCATAGTGTAGAAGGCTCTTCTGCCAAGCCTTAGTGCCGCAGGGCTTTTCTTTGCGATCTTCCGGGCAATTTCGTCAACTTTTGCATCTAATTGGTCTCTGGGCACCACATGATTGACCAGACCGAGCTGTCTGGCTTCCGGGGCATCCACTCTTTCCCCTGTTAGCATCATTTCGAGAAGACGCTTGGGAGCACTCGTTACGCGGAGCAAGGTCGCCATAATTATGTAGGGGAATAGACCCACATTAACTTCCGGAGTGCCAAACTTGCAGTCTTCGGCGGCTATGACTATATCGCAAGCTGAAGCTAACCCAAGACCGCCTCCCATGGCGTGGCCGTTAATGCGTCCTATTAAGGGTTTTTTCAGTCCTCTGATTATCTTGAAGAGCTCAGCGAATTTCCGTTGCTCTTCATGTCGCTCAACGAAACTGGCGCCGGAAGCAATAGACTCGCCAATATCAGCACCGGAGCAGAAGACTTTGTCTCCGGCGCCGGTAAGCACCACAACTGCTATATTCGCATCATCATCGTATTTTCTAAACGCATCAAGCAGTTCATTCATCATTGTGGGCGAAATTGCGTTCCTTTTCTCCTCACGGGAAAGGGTTATCCAGCCTACCTTATTTTTTACCTCCGCTATTATTGCATGATACATTCAAGACCTCCTAAACAGGGTAGACTCCATGCTTCCTGGGATGCCTGAATATCTTCTTATCTTTAGTGCGCTCAAGCCCATGGAAAAGGACTCTTCTGGTTTCCCTGGGGTCTATTAAATCGTCAACCAAACCAAGGGCGGCTGTTTTATCGATGGTAATATGCGGTCTTAATTGTGCAGCCAGTTGCTCCACCAGTTCGGCAGGTTTCTCTGCGGCTGCTATTTGTTTTCTAGCTACAATGGACACCATGCCTTCGGCACCCATTACGGCTATCTCAGCTCCGGGATAGGCAATCAGCAGGTCAGGGTCAAAGGCTCTGCCACACATTCCGTAGTATCCAGCCCCGTAAGATTTCCTAACGATGACGGTGAATTTAGGCACAGTTGCTTCAGCGACGGCGTGAATCATCTTCGCGCCGTGTCTGATGATGCCTGCTTTCTCCGCTCTTGACCCTACCATATAGCCAGGGACATCTGAGAGGAAAAGAAGCGGGATATTGAAAGCGTCGCAGAGCCAGATAAACCTTGCAGCTTTATCAGAAGCGTCCACGTCAATGATACCGCCGATGTACATCGGATTATTTGCGATGATACCTAGAGGGTAACCGCCTATTCTTGCCAAGGCGGTTATCATATTTCTAGCCCATTTTGGTTTAATCTCAAAGAAATAACCATCGTCCACAATGAACTTGATAAGCTCACGCATATCGAAGATTTGCGAGGGATTGTCGGGAATAACATCCAATACCCCATCGGAAATCAGTGTAGTCGGATCTCCGGAATACTTGGCTCGAGGCGGCTTATGGTCGCAATTCTGGGGGAAGAAGGAAATATACTGCTTTATTGCTTTGATGCATTCCTCGTCCGAGGCTACCTCCAAATCGCCACACCCGCTCATATCGCAGTGAACGCGGGAACCTCCTAGCTGGTCGTCTGTCAAATCCTCTCCTATCACCATCTTGACCAGAGCTGGCCCTCCTAAACCCATAGCGGACTTGCCTTTAACCATAGGCACAAAGTCAGAAAGCCCGGGAATATATGCAGTGCCCGCATATCCCGGTCCCATCATAGCTGCGACCAGAGGGATTACGCCCGACATAAGCGCTTCCTCTTTGAACAGATAACCTGTATCGGCAAAAAAGGGTATTCTTTCAATGCTGAAGCCGCCGCTCCCCAATCTGGCGCCACCCGAATCTACCAGCCAAACCATGGGCATCCTGTGTTTCAGCGCAGTCTCCCGTATTCGAGTTACCTTAGCCTCATTAATTACTCCCATAGAACCGCCTCTTACGGTAAAATCGTAAGCTGCGACGGCTGCGTCTCTAAGAATGTTCCCGTCATTTATCTTGCCATAACCGGTAATAACCCCATCCGCCGGGACAAGCTCCTTTGCCCCTTCTTCGTTTCCCAGCATACCAACTTCTACGAATGACCCCTTTTCAAACAACAGGTCAATCCTCTCACGGGCGGTTAGTTTGCCCCTCTCATGCTGTTTCCTCACAGCCTCTTCACCACCCATTTTTTCTATCTCTGTGCGGAGGTTCATTAACTTTTCGACTTCGTCTCTCATCCTCTTACCCATGTTCTCCCTCCTTAAACCTGAATATGAAAAGACTATAGCAGTTTACCTTATCGGGGAATATATCATTTCGACTGATTATAACTGTTTAGACTCACCTTGGGGGACATCATAATATCCCCATATAATTGGGCTGTCAAGGTATAAACCAATGCGTACTTTTCTAATATGCGTTGTGTCACAGAGTTGCCGTGGTCATAGCAATCATCAAAGCCCGGTCGTTTGCTCCTCTATCTACTACTTCAACGCGGGTCAAAACCGTATCACCGGTTCTGCGAATGACTCTGGCTTTGCTCCGGAAAGGCCCGATCTTTCCCTGAGAGAGATAGTGTATGCTCATGTCCTTTGTTATCATAGGTTGACCCGTCGCGGCGCGAGCTGCGCATTGTCCCGCTACGTCAGCGAAGAGTGCGATAATGCCGCCCTGGATTGCATGGAAGCTATTGCGAACGTACTCGCTCATCCTGATTTCGGCAATGCCTGCCCTGGCATCCAGAATCCGAACCCCGACCTCATCGAGGTAGTGTCGCCGGAGCCCCGAGCCCTCAACGGCGAAAGTGGTAGCATCAGTCGAGCCCGCCTTGACTTCGAGGGTATCCTTCTTTCGGGGAAGCCTTGAGAAAACCATGATTGCGTGTCCGACAGGTGAGCCGAGCGACGTGGAACTGCTCGATTCGGAGCTTATATCCACTTCCACCACATTCATTGTTTGTCCTGCCCTAACGACCCTGCCGGATGCGACAATAGTGCCCGACACGACAGGTCTGGCTGTATATATCGAGAGGTTTGCAGTGGCTATCCAGTCGGGATAGACCGCCCTGATTGCCAGGGAGGCACCGAGAACATCCACAAGCGTTGCCACAACGGCAACATGCACCCCGCCCCGGTCGGTGCATATCTCGGGCACAACCGGCGCTCGTGCAGCACAGAGCGCGCTATCCGGAAACTCAACCGAAATCAAAAGGTCTCGCAGCATGTGATGCTGTGGCGGATAGCCGTCTATAAAATCATCGCTCGGTTTTTTATTTTCCATTGCCTGCGTATTCCGTGTTTATCTTTGCGATAGCTTTGCGAGTGCGGAGAAGGACTGGATATCCCTGCATGGAGAGTAAGCTTCAAAACT
This sequence comes from Chloroflexota bacterium, assembly GCA_016865955.1. Classification (GTDB taxonomy): domain Bacteria; phylum Chloroflexota; class Dehalococcoidia; order SZUA-161; family SZUA-161; genus VGNW01. The sequence continues at coordinate 10,169 of VGNW01000056.1, forward strand.
ATTAACGTTCGTCCCTATGTTAACTGAGGCATTCAGGTTAATCAAGCCTGCCTTATGGAGTCGGAGCGCCGACTATGAGAAGGTCGATAGAAGCAAGTAGGGTGGATGGAGTCCTGCTCGGGAAGGACGAAACCCACCACTGCCGGAACTCATGTTAGAATGTGGTATGGCGTCACCAGGGACACTTTCTTATGATTATACTTACTTCGAAGGAGGAATCTTATGACACAAAAAAAGAAGCTCACTCTTGTTGTCTGGAGCAGTGACCTCGATCGCGTTTGGACTGCCTTCGGCATAGCACTTGTAGCAGCAAGCATGGGAATGGAGACCACCATGGTCTTCACATTCTGGGGCCTTAATGTGGTCAAGAAGAACGATGCCCCCATCGGGGGCAAAGGGCTGTTGCGGAAGATGGTGAACCTCATCAATCGAGGCGGTTCCAAAAGGCTCGGCCTCTCCCGATTGCACATGTTGGGCTTGGGTCCCCGGGTGATGAAAAGACTGCTGAAAGACTCGAATATGCCGTCGATTGACGAATTTATCACTCTGGCAAAGGCGACAGGGGTGAGACTCGTTGCCTGCAGCGGTGCATGGGGAGTTATGGGGCTTACCGAGGACTGCTTCCGTGACGAACTGGATGCTATTGTCGGCACGGCTGACTGGCTGCAGGATGCCTCAGAATCCGGTGTTGCCTTTTTCGTTTGACCGGCACGTGTAGCGCGGGTTGCAAACGTCTCCCGATCTGTGTATATTTAGGAAACCACACGGAACAACCGACCGCTATCAACGACTGATAAAGAATTAACGGGTCTTTTTTACCAAAAATTAGTCCTGAGAGAATCTTAAGCCTTTTATCGCAGTACATCGTTATCGTTTTTTGAAGCCACACCGCCCGTCAGTCCATTCGGAGGTGTAACACATGGCAAAAGCCGAAAAGACATACTATGTCGGCACGGATATGAATTGCGGCGGGGCTTGCCTGCTCAAGGTTCACGTGAAAAACGGCGTCATTACACGCCTGGAGACCGACGACGGAGATGAGCCGCAGCTCAGGAACTGCCTCAGATGCCGTGCTTACCGCCAGAGGGTGTATGCCCCCGACCGGCTTCTTCACCCCCTTAAAAGGGTGGGGGAGCGCGGCGAAGGCAAGTTCAAGCGCATTTCGTGGGACGAGGCTCTGGAGACGGTCGCCAACCAGTACAAGCGAATCAAGGAGGCTTACGGACCCGCAGCGATAATATATCTCACCACAGGCGGGGACATCGGTCAGGTGCATAACA
>VGNW01000057.1 GCA_016865955.1 Chloroflexota bacterium
TTTCGCTTGTGCTGAGGTTTACCCTCAACAACGATGTTGCTTCTAATATCATCAGTCCCTAAGCTCTGTGACAACCTCTCCGTCTGGCGCTAAACTTCGCAATCACTAGTTTGTTGACTGTAAGCAAGCGCACTGATAGACTATCTATAACAAGCCGCTTTTGTATCTGTCAATCACGGGGGACCGGCCGAGGTGGCGGAACGGCATACGCGACGGACTTAAAATCCGTTGGGCTTCGGCCCGTGCGGGTTCAAATCCCGCCCTCGGCACCATTGCGGAGATAATAGTCAGAAACAAGTTGATTCTTTAAAAATATCTGTGTGTGGAGGACTTCCTTAATGAAAAGAGCGAGAATACTATCTGTGGGTAAATATCTGCCCGAGCGACGCGTGACCAATTTCGACCTGGAGAAGATGTTCGAGACCAGCGACGAATGGATACAGCAGCGTAGCGGCATTATCGAGAGGCGCTACGCCGATGAAGGGGTCTACTGTTCAGACCTGGCATTAGAGGCAACAAAGGATTGCCTCAAGAATGCGGGTATGAAGCCTGAGGACATAGATTTCATAATCTTTGCCACGCTCAGCCCCGACATTCATTTCCCGGGGACAGGAGTATTCCTGCAGCGAAAACTAGGCATTACCGACGTAGGCTGCCTGGACGTAAGGAACCAGTGCACCGGCTTCCTTTACAGCCTCGCTATTGCCGATGCCTTCGTCAGAATCGGCATGTATAAGAGGGTTCTCGTCGTCGGTTCAGAACTCCATTCCCACGCATTGAATTACAGCTTCGCAGGGCGCGATGTAACGGTGCTATTCGGTGATGGCGCAGGCGCTGTGCTCGTAGGTCCTTCAGATGACCCGTCGCGGGGAATCCTTTCCTCGCATCTCCACGCGGACGGCCGGTTCGCCGATATTCTGAAGCTGGATATCTTCGATATCAGCCGGAAGCCAATTGTTTCCGAAAAGATGCTGGAGGTGCAGCACCGTTACCCCAAGATGATAGGCAAGGAAGTCTTCAAGGTGGCTGTGGAAAGGATTCCTTTGGTGATTCGTGAGGCGTTAGAGGCGAACAATCTCAAGGTCGAGGATGTTGACCTTTTCCTGCCCCATCAAGCGAACCTGCGCATAAATCAGTTCGCTGCAGAACGTCTGGGGGTCGCACAGGACAAATTCTATAACAACATTCAATACTACGGGAACACCACAGCGGCTTCGATACCTCTCCTTATCGATGACGTGCTGGAGAAGGGCATCCTTAAAGAAGGAAATATCGTGGTGATGGTGGCTTTCGGCTCCGGTTTTACCTGGGGCGCCAGCGTGATGCGATGGTAGTTAATTTATCTCATTCCGGCTGGAGGAGTTTATCTACTTTTCCCCCGGTCTGCTCCCAGCAGCGTGCTGCTGCCCGCCGGAATATCACCTTTCGCTTCCAATGAGAGCAGTAACTCAAGCGCTCTCTCCTCGGTAATGCCCAGACTGGCAGCGACCTCTGACAGGTTGCCGGAAATTCCGTGAGCACGCAAATATTCCAGCAGCCTTACCTCGTCGCTGACAGGTACCGGTGACTTCCTTCTCTCGCTCACCCGTGATACGATTGTGAGAGCCAATCCCCCCACGATGAATAGCAGGATGAGCGCCCAGAACACCTGCGCGTTCATCAGCGGAGCGGTGCAAAACACCGCCAGAACCAGTATCAAAACGCCTAACCAGAGCGCATCGAGTTTCAGCGCCATGTCATACCCCCTCGGAATCCACAACCGGCACAGAACAGCGCATATAAAGCAGCTATTATACTACCTAACTCCTCTATCGGAGTCAAATATCGGTCTGCTTGGTTTATCGTTAGAAGATAGTGGACTCGAATGGCTGCAGCAGCCTGATTTCCGCATCCGGGGCACTTTTCAGTATTTGCCTGAGGAATAGCTTCATATCCAGCATGGGAAGATTGCGTGTCTTTGTCTTCAGCTTCAAGGGAACAGAGAAATCATCGTAATGAAACGGGACTATGGCTTTTGGTTTCACAATTTGCAGGAGCTTGGTGGTATACTCGGGGACCTTCTTCCAGCCCGGCACACACATGAACAGCACATCGCAATCGTGTCCCTGCAACTCCGATTCCAGGAAATTCGCGCTTCCCGCATGCAGAAAAATCTTGCCTCCCAGCTCTACTTTGGGCATAAAAACAGTGCCCAGCCGATACTGATTCATTTTTAGCGGCGGTTTGCTCAGAGCGTCGATTTCCCCCGGATAGGGCACGCGTCCAAGAAACACCAGCCCGTGTATGGAGGGAATCATCGTCACTGCCGCGCCTTCGAACAGCTCGACCCGTTCTCCTCCCGAGCAAATATTGACACGATGTGAAACGCCATTCATCTGCATCAGCGCTTCCAGGCTTCTACTCCCTATGATAGAGCCATCGAAATGTCGGGCGAACTCAGGCACATCAAGCGCGTGGTCGAAATGAGTGTGCCCGATGATAATCGCCGCCAGTTTGCCGGGAAGCTTATCCAAATACTTCTTTACTAAATCCGCCTTCGGTTTTAAAGGCGTGAATGCGAGCTCGATTTTACCGGGCCGGGAATGATAGGGGTCAATCAAGATGGTTTGTCCCTTGTGCGTCAGCTCTATTCCCGCTGCACCGATCCAGCGCATATGCACCATCTTTTTAGAAATCTTATCGATTCCCAGATACCTGATATTCCAGAACCGTTCGCTCGCCCTGACAAAAATCTCGCTTCTATTCTCCCGCAGTCTTCGCCTCTCCTGGCGCGCTTTTGCCCAGTGGTCGAAGGATGCCAGAATTACATAGGGAACGCGGCCGGAATCATCCGCAATTGGAACACGTTCCAACGGTATCCCCAGTGAAATCAGCCCCTGCTCGAAGAGCGAGTCCCGTGCAGGGTCGCAGGGTCTCCATTCGCCCAGCCACACTTCGCAGTCCACATGGTCCTGCTCCACAGGAGCATCGCCCAGACGGGGGGCTAGCTCTTCGTCTCCGGAAACCCACTGCCATAAGGAGACCTCAGGCTTGATGCGGAATACCCTGTAGCGTGCCGGGATGCCGACCGACCTGAGCATAGCTATCAGCAGATTGGTCTTGCCGGAGCACATGCCCCAGCGCCTTGCCAGCGTCTTCGAGGCAGGCACATTCCAGTCATCCAGGCAATAGGGCAACTCTTTGACGAAATCGAAGATGCGCTGAAATCTCTCACCATCGGTACGGCAGCCTGAGGTCAACTCCAGGGACTTTGCCCGTATCTCAGGTCGCCTGTGGAAATCGCAAAGCTCGCTGGGGCTGAGAAATTTCAGATGTTCTTCTCCGGATTGTATCATTTTACGCCCTCTTCACAGGTAATGCCGTAATCGACACTTTAAGTAGTTTACCCTCTTATGTCAATGGCAGCTTTCGGGTAACTTGAGGAGCTTCGCTTTAAATTGACAAAGCTATAAGTCAGCGATTAAAATTAGCGCTAGAAAGGGGTATAAGCGAATATATGGCTGAAGAGCAAAAGACCAGCCTGACTGAGGCTGTTACCGCATATCTCGCTACATTAACGCAAACCGAAAAGCAGGAAAATCAACAGGAATTAAACAAGTTCGTACGCTGGTACGGAGGGGAACGACCCGTCGGCGACATGACCGTCCGGCAGGTAGAGGAATACGGCGCTGAAATAAAGGCGACTTCCTCGGTCACCGACCCGATTAAGAAGCTCGAACCTGTTAAGAGCTTTCTGACATACGCCAAGAAGAAGGGGCTCACCCCTGTTAATCTCGCACCCTACATACGAATCAGCAAAACGAAGCAGGCTGCGCCCTCGAAGAAAGCCCAGAAGAAAGAGGCTGAGCAGGTCGCACTCACTACAGAGGGACACGAAGCAATAAAGTCGGAACTGGAAGCTCTCAAAACCGAGCGCCCCCGCGTGGTGGAACAGATACAGCATGCTGCCGCAGATAAAGACTTCCGGGAGAACGCTCCCCTCGAGGCAGCCAGAGAGCGTCAGGGACATATAGAAGCGCGCATCAGAGAGCTGGAGGCTACTTTAAAGGGGGCAACCGTTCTCGAGAGTAAAGCGACCGCATCGCTTATCGTTAGCGTGGGCTGCACCGTCTTGTTAAGCGACCTTATTTCCGGCGAGCAATTGAGCTACAAAATGGTCAGTCCCCGCGAGGCAAATCCGGCGCTGGGAAAACTGTCCATCGCCTCCCCTACCGGCAAAGCCCTGCTGGATAAAGAGATCGGCAACATAATAGAAGTCGCTGCACCTATGGGCACCTTCAAATATCGCATCGACGACATAAAGACCTAGTCTGGTAATTATAAGATAACCTAATCTCACGATTAGGTTATCTTATATTCGTTAAACTAAGCTGCCCGGTGTAAATTAAAGCTCAGCCTGGAAATCGGTCAGGTCGCCTCTGGAAAATCCCATCGACTCGAAGAACGAGAGCATTCGCCAGTCGCGCCAGTTCAGCATTATATGTACCTTCTTTATCCCCTTCTTGCGGCAGCGCTCCTTCCAGACGTCGAGCATCTTCCTGCCAATGCCCTGTCGTTGATAATCGGGATGAATGCCGATCAGCTCTATCCAGGCTACATCGCGCAATTCGCTGGGTGAACCCACAACCCGCCCCAGCACAAAACCGACTACTTTGTCTCTAGCCTCGGCGACCACGCTTGTACCTATCTCGCCGCCGATACAACTGTCAGGCACAGGAGCATAGGTCGCTGCCCTTTTTTCTCCTTTTGTAGCTCTCTCGATTTCCAGAATGCCCTCGAGGTCCTCCGGCCCCATTTCGCGGATAGTCACCTTGTCTTTCGGTCTGGCAGCCTTGCTCATTTAACCTACCTCCTTGGATCACGCTGATATGCTACAGAGGATTGGCTAGGTTATAACACGCACATATTTGATTGTCAATTGACTACAGCCCGTGTCCGGTAAGCCTGCGGTAAGCCTCGCGGTATCTCTTAGATGTCTCTTTGACTATTCGGGGAGGAAGCTCGGGGGCAGGAGGCTCCTTGTTCCAGCCGGAATCGGTAAGCCAGTCGCGAAGCATCTGCTTATCGAAGCTAGGTTGCGATTTGCCAGGCGCGTATTTCTCGGCATCCCAGAAACGGCTCGAATCAGGGGTGAGGAGTTCGTCGATCAACGAGAGCTTTCCCTCGATCATGCCGAACTCCATCTTGGTATCCGCGATAATAATCCCCCTGGTGCGGGCATATTCCGCAGCGTAATTGTATATGGCGAGGCTTTTCTTCATAATGTCAGCGGTCAGCGCCTTGCCGACCAGTTTCTCCATCTGCTTGATGGTAATCGGCTGGTCGTGTCCCGTAGCTTCTTTAGTAGTGGGAGTGAACATAGGCTCGGGCAATTTTTCCGACTCCTTCAGCCCTTTGGGCATGGCAATACCCGAGATAGTGCCGCTCTGTTTGTATTCAGCCCACGCTGAACCGGACAGATAACCGCGAACCACACACTCGATATCAATGCGCTCCGCTTTCTTCACAATCATGGAGCGACGTTCGACATAAGGCGGGTAGGAATAATAGGAAACGCAGACCTTTTCGCCGTACACCCGGTTGAGCCAGTTGACATCGTTCACCACTTCGAGCATGTGATTGGGCACGATATGCGCTGTCTTATCGAACCAGAAGGCAGACAATTGATTCAATACTATGCCCTTATCGGGTATGCCGTTGGGCATCACCACATCGAAAGCTGACACTCTGTCCGTGGCTATAATGAGCAGCCTATCGCTGCCCATCTCATAGGTATCCCTTACCTTCCCTCTATGATACAGATTCGGCAGATTACTCTCCTGCAAAATTTCCATAAAACTCCTATCCCTAACGAATTTAACGCAGTCCTATTCGCTCGAATACCTCGTCCGTGTAGCGTAAGAAGTACTTATAATCGAAGATGCTCTTAAGCTCCGATTGGGAGAGGTGCTGGGAAACATCCTTGTCTTTTTCCAGTAAGCCTAAGAAGCTCGCCCTCTCCTTCCACGACTGCATCGCATTGCGCTGCACCATGCGATAAGCCTGCTCTCTGGAAAGCCCCTTTTCAATTAACGCCAGCATCACCCGCTGCGAGAAGATGAGACCCTTGGTTATCTCCAGATTCTCCTTCATACGCTCGGGATACACCTGGAGCCCTTTCATGATGTAGGTAAAAACACTGAGCACATAGTCGAGCACAAGACAGGAATCCGGCAGAATGATACGCTCGGTCGACGAATGACTGATATCGCGCTCGTGCCAGAGAGCGATGTTCTCCATAGCGGTCAGTGCATGTCCGCGTACGAGTCTAGCTATTCCACAAATACGTTCACAAAGTTCCGGATTGCGCTTGTGCGGCATAGCCGATGAACCTGTTTGACCCGGCTCGAACGGCTCCTCCGCCTCCAGAATCTCAGTGCGCTGCAGGCTGCGGATTTCGGTGGCAAATTTCTCCAGCGAGCCAGCTATTATCGCGAGCGTGGTAACAAACTGGGCATGGCGGTCTCGCTGTATAATCTGGCTTGATACCGGCGCCACCTGCAAACCGAGCCTGGCACAGGCTATTTCCTCGACCTTCGGCGGCACAGTAGCGTGTGTCCCCACGGCACCCGAAATCTTGCCCACAGCAATCGTTTTTCTCGCCTCGGCAAGCCGGTAGTCATTCCTCTTCATCTCCTCGACCCAGAGGGCGAGCTTGAGACCGAAGGTAGTCGGCTCGGCATGGACGCCATGAGTGCGTCCCATCATAATGGTATGCTTGTGCTCCAGCGCCCTTTGCCTGATAACGGCGGTAAGCTCATCGATGTCCTTTGCCAGAATGTCAGCCGCCTCGACCATCTGCAGCGCCAGAGCCGTGTCGATGACATCGGATGAGGTAAGTCCGAGGTGGATGAAGCGGCTTTCCTCGCCCAGGCTCTCCGATACCGACTTCAGGAAGGCGGTAACATCGTGGTGAGTCTCTTTGAGCACCTCTTCCATGCGCTTCAAGTCGCAGCATGCCTTGCGTATCTTAGGTATAGCTTCCTTCGGTATGGCACCCTGCTCCGCCCATGCCTCACATACTGCGATTTCCACCTTGAGCCACTTATCGAACTTGGTTTCCTCCGACCAGACCTTCTTCATCTGCGGCCTAGAATATCGCTCGATCATCGTCCAACCCCTTTAAAGTTTGATATGGCAGTCTTCATCGTCATCATCACCGCAGTATCCGCTTATATTGAGGCATCTGCAGCACAGCGCTCACCGCCGATATGGCAGCCCTCCTTTTTTTATCGTCGAATACTTCTGACAGCTTCTCGCCCAGGGGTTCCTCTCGCTCCATAATCCTTCTCATGTCTTCCAGCAAAGAGGCTTCATTTTCCAGGAATTGTGTTGCCAGTTCTCCAGCCACAAATCGCGGATTCTCCATCACCGCTTTATGAAACGGGATGTTCGTTTTAACCCCTACGATTATATATTCATAAAGCGCCCGTCGCATTCTGATGATAGCCTCATTTCGGTCTTTGCCCCATACAACGAGCTTCGAAATCATAGAGTCGTAAAGATGCGGGATAACATACCGCGTATGCACGCCGCTATCGACGCGAACCCCTATACCGCCGGGAGAGCGATAGCCGCGCAGCTTGCCGGGAGACGGCATGAAGTTGTTCAAAGGGTCTTCGGCGTTAATTCGACATTCTATTGCCCAGCCGTTCAAGTGCACATCTCTCTGTCTGATGCTTAACGGTTGCCCTTGAGCTATTTGTAGCTGTTCCTTGACTATATCGATGCCGGTAACCATCTCAGTGACAGCATGCTCTACCTGAATCCGCGTGTTCATTTCGAGGAAATAAAACTTCCCTTCGGATAAGAGAAACTCTACAGTGCCCGCATTCTCATAGCCCACCCTCCGGGCAACCTTGATTGCGATTCCACCCATCTCCCTCCTGAGTTCCGGAGTAAGTGCAGGCGAAGGGCATTCCTCAATCAATTTCTGATACCGCCGCTGAATGGAACACTCCCTTTCGCATAGATGAACCGCTTTGCCGTGAGAATCAACCAGTATCTGAAACTCTATATGACGGCAATTGGGAAGATACTTTTCGATATATACGTCGCCCACACCGAAGGCTGAGCTGGCTATTCTCTGCGATGCTTCAAGCGCTTTCCGCAAATCGTCATCACTGTCGACGCGAAACATCCCTATTCCACCGCCTCCGCCGGATGGCTTAACCATAACAGGATAGCCTATCTCTCTGGCAATACTCCGCGCTTCGCCAAGCTCCGATACCCCCCTATCTCCACCCGGAACCACAGGGATGCCGGCCTTCTTCATTTCGCGGCGCGCCGCCTCTTTGTTACCCATAAGCGCCAGCACCCTGCTCGAAGGACCGACAAACTTTATCCCCTGATCTTCACAGGCTTGAGCGAAACTGGGGTTCTGCGAAAGAAAACCATAGCCCGGATGGACGGCAAAGCAATCCGTTTCGCGTGCTACTTCCATTATCTTTTTTATATTCAAATAACTGTCGGCAGGCTGTGCCGACCCGATGAGGTAAGCCTCATCGGCATACTTTGCGAACAGCGCGCCGGTGTCCGCTTCGGAATAAACTGCCACAGATTTCAATCCCGTTTCACGGCAAGCTCGCATTATGCGGATGGCAATCTCGCCACGGTTAGCCACTAACACCTTTTTCTTCATTTAATCCACCCACATCAGAACGTCCCCGGCTCCCAGCTTTTCCCCCTCATGAACTAAAATTTCCCTCACTACTCCTGCGCCCGACGAGGATACGTTGATTTCCATCTTCAATGCTTCGATGACAGCCACGACCGCGCCTTTTTTCACCTTATCGCCCACCTTCACATTCAACCTGAGCACCACACCGCGCAGCGGCGAAACTATCGCGCCCTTGGAAGACACAACTGGCACGCCGAGGCCCATCGTCTCCGGAACTTTGACCGAGGGCGGAGAAACCTTGACATTAAACACCTCGCCATCGACATCCACGCTCAACTCAATCGGCGACTCAGCAGATGAACTGCTCGAACTTATGGCTTCACTGCCTCCAAACAGGGCTTCTTCTTCAGCCTCACCGCGTAAAAACTTCACCGCCAGTTGCGGAAATAGGGCATACGTAAGCAGGTCCTCTTCCCCTCGTAAAATCCCGAGCTTGTCGCCGGCGTAGTGCAATTTCTCCAACTCAGGCTCCAGTAGCTCGGCAGGACGTACATCGATGGGTTTCTCGCTGCCTACAACCAGCTTCCGTACATCCTCATTAATCCCTGAAGGTATCCTGCCGTAATGACCCAGAAAATAATTCTTCAACTCCTCAGTAACACGCTTGTATCTCTTGCCGTACAGCACATTCAGCACCGCCTGCGTTACTACAACCTGGCTTATCGGCGCCACCATCGGAGGATAGCCCAGGTCAGCGCGAATCTTCGGCACTTCCTCTAGCAACTCATCGAATTTGTCCAGAGCATTCTGGCTCCGCAACTGATGCACCAGGTTAGAAAGCATGCCGCCCGGTATCTGGTGACTCAAAACATTAGCTCTGGGGTAAGCTACCTCAGGGGTAAACAGCGAACCATATTTCTCGCTCAATGAGGTAAAGAACTCGCCTATCTCATAAAGCAGACTCAGGTCTAAGTCTGTATCGTAAGGTGTGTCTTCAAATGCCGCTACCACGCTCTCCGTCGGTGGCAGAGATGTGCCCCAGGCAAAAGCTGAAAAGGCTGTATCCAGTATATCCACCCCTGCCTGCGCTGCAGCGTAATAGCTCATGGGCGCCATCCCGCTGGAGCAATGAGAATGGAGGGCTACAGGTATGCTCACCTTCTGATTTATAGATTTCACCAACTCGCTGGCAGCCCACGGTGAAATCAATCCTGCCATATCATTTATGCAGACCGAATCACATCCCAGGCGCTCCAGAGACCCTGCCATTTCGGCAAACTCTTCTATAGTGTTAACCGGACTGACCGTGTAGCAGATTGTACCTTGAACGTGTGCTCCTTCTTGATTTGCCACTTTTATTGCCAGCTTCATATTTCGCACGTCATTGAGCGCATCGGATATACGGAAAACATCCACCCCGTTTTTTACGGCAAGTCGAATGAATTCCCTCACCACGTCATCGGGATAGTGACGGTACCCGACAAGGCTTTGTCCCCTCAATACCATCTGAAGACGCGTTTTCTTTATCTTATCTTTGAGTTCCTTCAATCGTTCCCAGGGGTCCTCGTTGAGAAATCTAAGACAGGTATCGAAGGTAGCCCCTCCCCACACCTCAAGTGAAAAGAAACCTACCTTATCCAGCATCTCGGCTATCGGCATCATATCCCTCATGCGCAGGCGGGCAGCGATTAGCGATTGCTGAGCATCGAGCAGTGTGCTATCGGTTATCAAAATACCCATCAGTTTCTATACCTCTAAACCTCAAAAACAATTTACCCTTTAGATAACTCCTTGCGGAATCTTTCATAACCCTCCCGGACTTTATCATGCTTAAGGCTTAAAATCGCAGCAGCAAGGTAAGCGGCATTCTTCGCTCCATCTATGCCCATACAAGCTACAGGAATGCCGGATGGCATCTGAACAATGGAGAGAAGCGCATCCACTCCCTTAAGCTCGCCGGAGGCTATAGGGACACCGATGACAGGAATGGTAGTCCAGCTTGCCAGGACGCCGGGAAGATGTGCCGCCATGCCGGCTGCGGCGATGATTACCTCTATACCGCGCTCGCGGGCGCTTTTGCCGTATTCCCTTGCCTTATCCGGAGTACGGTGCGCTGAGATGACCGAGACCTCATACTCGATGCCAAGTTGCTCCAGAATATCCTGCGCCAGTTTCATCGAACCGGCATCTGATTTACTGCCCATGACTACTCCGACTAACGGCATAATTAAGCCTCCTCCGCAATATCCTTTCTGTAATGACAGTTCTCGAACCTGATATGAGATACATTGCGATACGCCTTGCTTCTCGCCTCTGCAGCGGTAACACCGGTAGCGACCACTGTAAGCACCCGCCCCCCGGCCGTGCAAATCTTGCCCTCGTTAGTTTTAGTCCCCGCATGAAAAACGAGGGTTCCTTTGTCCACTCTATCCAATCCGGTTATAGGATAGCCCTGCTTATAGCTGCCCGGATACCCGCCGGAAGCCATTACCACCCCGACACAGGCACCTTTGCTCCATTCAATCCTGGCTTTATCCAGAGAGCCATCGATAACCGCCTGCATTATGTCTACCAAGTCGCTCTTAAGCAGCGGGAGTTGCACCTGGGTCTCGGGGTCTCCGAATCTTGCGTTGAACTCCAGGACTTTGGGTCCTTCCGCAGTGAGCATCAGTCCGGTATAGAGCACCCCCTTATAAGGTCTCCCCTCCTTGGACATCGCCTTTACCACAGGCTCCACTATAGTTTTAATCGCCTTTTTAATCG
>VGNW01000058.1 GCA_016865955.1 Chloroflexota bacterium
GCATATTCCAGTATGCTGCGTCGTGGTTCCACTGAGTCACCACGAAGTGTCACCTAGCCTCCTTTCGGTAACACTATTATTGACGCAACGATACCTATTTCGGTAACAATAATTATGAGTCAATTCGGATTACCGCAGTCCTTTTTTTGCGATTCCAGACACAGGTATTTCTGGCAAACATTAGGTATTACTGTCAACGTTCGTGGTGCAGTTATCGCAGGAGGGCAGAAACTAGGGGGCCGCCGGTGACCCCGTATTTCCGCTGAAGATGCCTGTGATATCGAAGGTAACCATGTCCTCGCCAACTATCATAGAGGCAACATACAGCTTGTAGAAAGCGCCCGTCTGCTCAAGAGCAGACGCATACTCGGTAACGCTGGATTTGCTGCCGGCATTACCGCTCAGATTGATTTGGCCTGATGTCTCTTCTATGGATATAAGCTCGACACCTTGAGGCAGTTCGGCGATAGCAAGTTTAAGACTGCCGGAAAGGTCGCTGGCTGAGGGCACCGCAGCATAGGCTTCTTGCTCCGCCGCCAGTTCAATTATCCCTGTTTCTATCATGTTAAGAGTCCCAGACATTGTGGATATAGCCTGGTTTCTCTCGGCAATCTGCTCGTAAACGCCGTCCAGTTCCCCCAGAATGTCTGTGACAGCCGCATCGCTTTCGCTCTTCATCTGGTATATGAAAAAAAGCAGGCACACAAGCGCAACTGACGCAGCGGAAAAGATTATGCCTTTCAGCGACGGCGGCTGTGCCTTGCGCTTCACCTGAAGCAGATTGGGATTAACGAGATTAAGCCGGGCACCACCTGTTGCTGCGGCTCTATTACCTATCGCCTGGCCAAGAGCAAGACCCATGTTCACAGCATATTGCGGCAGGGGAAGTTCTGCAGGACATTCCAGAGGAGTCGCTAATTTCTCGATGGGGTTGGCTATCGCTGCCTTGATAACGTCCCAGGCACTGCCGTCGTTTGCCAGCACACCGGTCAGGAAAACAGGCGTGGCTGTTTTCAGGGGATGCTCGGCGTGGCTGGCATTATAGAACGCTGCTGTTCGGGATAGTTCATCCATTAACTGCCGTACCCTGTCCTGAAGCGATATGCCCTCGCCTCTGAAGGTCATTGTTCGCATGACAACCGGTATGCCGCCCAGCACTACTATTATGTCAAATGTCTCCTGCTCCAGATTGATTATCAGGGCTTCTTCGCGATTGACAACCCGAGCCAGCGCTAAAGGCTTGAGATTTATGACGCTGGGGCGTACTCCGGCGAGCGACAGTGTTTTCTTCTCGGTGTCAAGCAAATCTCGCAGCACTCCAAGCGTGAGGAAACTCTGCACAGAATCTTTTTTTGCCTCAAGCGGCTTATGGTAAAGATATAACTCATTGAGGGGAACGGGCATCTCCTTTTCGCACTCATTCTGGATAGCCTCATCCACCAGCTTCGCCTTTATCCTGGGCAGGCTGATTACCCTCAAGGTAGAACGCAAACCGGAGAGGCTGGCTGCCACACCCTGTCTGGGTATCTTTTTACCTGCAAACAGCTCGCTGATGTCTGAGCCTACTTCGGCAGCGTTAGTAATCAGGCCATGTTTAACCGCTCCGGGAGGCAGAGGTATACTACCCCAGTCCAGAATCCTCTTTCCGCTGACTACCAGGAATCTTATATCGCTGGACTCGATATTCAGTGTGACCACAGTTCTTGAGAACATATCCTTTAACCTCTATGCGAAAAATCTCTCAATCGTTCAGATAAAAAACGGAAAAGGTCAGGCTGGCAACATAAGAACCGTCAACCCCAGACATGGTGATAGAATCTATGGCAACCACCTTGATTGCCCTGTTTTCCAGTTCGCTCACAAAGCTGGCTACCTCTGCAAGTCCTCCCGAAACGCTCATCTCTACAGACAAAGCGGAGTATATATGATTGGCATCAGACTCCACGGTTACGGGTTTGGTGCTAATTTTCACGATTTCGACCCTGTTTTCGAGAACCAGCTCAAGGATACTGTCCAGGATACTGATTTCGCTGAGGCCTTTAGCGGAGTAATACTGCTCTACTTTAGCCCTGGCCTGTGCAACCGCCAGCTGCGCCTCTTTAAGTCTTGCCTCTGCAGCCGGTTTTTGCTCCTGCAGCCCCGTGATATTGCCCTCTGACACGGAGAGCGTATCCTGAGCCTCAACAAGCTCTGTGCTGAGAAGTGCCTGTTCATCCTGCTTATGGAAATAGAGATACACCATGACAACGTTAGCGAACAAAACGCAGAACAGGAGTATCAAAGCCATCGTAGAGAATTTAACCTTCATGGCCTTGCCCCTCATCCTGAATAAACAATAGCGTTTCTATATATAACAAACCGATACTCCTAGTTTTCGTTCACTTGCCAGAAGCTGATGGAAAAAACTCCGTCTGTTATCACTACGTCCGAACGGGTAACCTCATCTCCGGCACTAGAGGCAATCTCATAGGCAGTGCAGCCGGTATACTTCAGGTCATCCACATAGAAATAGTCTGAGGCTTGATTCATGCCGGAATTGAATCTAATCCAGAACTGCGTCGAATAAACAGCAAAAGACGCCAAATCGATATCGTAGTAGCGGTAGATACTGTCGCTATCGGCGCTGGTCCAGGTCTTGATAGTTGTCCAGGTGCTCCCATTCGGGCTTACCTGCAAGGTTACTGTGTCGCCGGCCTCAAAAGAGTAAACCTTTGCCCAGAATACCAGATGGAGTGCAGATAGCCCGTAGAGGTTAGCTGCCCGCCCCATGTAGCTGCCGGAGGAGCTCATTAGCGCATGGTATTTTCCTTGTTCAGGAGTACCGGAAGCGGTTATACCGACACTTCCGGCGTAAGACCAGTCACCCAGCCAGACTGACCCCCCGGTCCAGCCCGCGGATTCAAAGTTGTCCCAGGGCAAACTCAAAGTTCCGTTGAAGACTCTGAGAATTTCAATACTGTCAATATAAAGGTAATCGCTTGCGTCCGCCATTTTAGCTTGAAAGGCAATCCAGAACTGACTGGAAAGCTTATACGACGAAAGGTCAATGTCGTAATATGTATAGACACCGGTATCGTCTCCATTTCTCCAGGTCTTGATTGTAGTCCAGGTGCTGCCGTCAGGGCTGATCTGGCAGTATGCTTCTTCGGCTGCTTCAAATGATACAGCATTGGCACAGAACCGCAGCCTTGCGCTGGTATGCCCCGAGAGATTAACAGGCCTCTTCACGTAACCTGTGTTGCGGCTCAGCATCAGATGGCAGGCTCCCTGGTATGGGTCCCCAGAGGTAGTTATACTGGCGTCTCCCGTGTAAGACCAAGCGGCAAGCCAACCGCTGCCCCCGGACCAACCTCCGCTTTCGAAGTCATCGCTGGCAATCGGAACCATATCCCTGGTCACGGTAACCGCGGGCAAAATACCATTTATTGGTTCGCTAACGGTATGGCTTACAGCAGCACCGGGATAGGTTAATCGAGAAGCAAGCGTGCCACTGGTTAAGGCCCAGATGGCATCCTCAACCCCGGCGTCGGAAGCATACTGCTCCATCGTCGAACTTCTGTAGGCACGATTGGCAATGCTGTGTACGCTCACAGTGTTTAGAAATGGCGCTATGAGCAGAGCCCCTACCGCTAAGGCTGCCAGAGCCAAGGCTAAGACCTGTCCCCTTTCATCCTTCAACATCATTCCCCCACAGTAATCAGCCTGTTGTCCGCAGTCGTACTTCGTATGTAGCCACTGCGCTAACCCCCCAGCGACTTGCCGGAGCAGCAGTTACACTGCCGGTGATGGTTCTCTGTGAAATTGAGAATCCGACACTTGATACATTTCGAGCCACAGTAGTTACAATGCCGTTGTGGTTCCGTCTCAGGTCGTCTCCTGAAAGAGAATATATAATAGTATGAGATTGCCCTCCGTCGCTCCAGCCTAGAGTCATACTCGCAACAGGCGCCGCTCCATCTATAAGATTTGTAGTCTGAGCCGCCACCCCGTCCCTGGTAATCCAGTGCCCTGCATTTTGCAGGTCCTGATAGGCTTTCAACTGCTGATTCCCCTGTTCCGTAGACCTCATAAACATGAATATGCTTGTAGCCAATACCACGACAATCATCGCAGCGATGCCGGTCGCCACAACGACTTCGACGAGCGTTAATCCCTTCTGGTCAATAACTGCTCTCACCGGTTCACCTTGAAATCTTCCAGTATGTAGTTTCCACCTTCATAACTCACAGTTACGGAAATCCTCTGTATATTGCCGTCACGATTGCCAATACCGGAGGTTGCGATACCGATAGAGTAGCCAGCAGGTTCGCTTATCTTGGAATACGATACGGAGTAGGGCTGTCCCTTTATATACTCGATCTGTGTTCGGGCCAGGTTCTGTGACGTAACCTGTTTATCTGCTTTCCGGACAGCAATTGACCCGGTGGAAAGAGCGGCCAGAAGCGCAGTAATCGCCATGCCCGCAATTGCCACAGCAACCAGGGACTCAACCAAAGTTGCCCCTTTCTCCCCTGATTTAAATTCCCGACCTCTTAATAGATTTATCATGCTATTGCGCCATAAGTTGTTTCTCGAAATAGACCTTTCACCTTCATAAGTTCCCCATGACTGAGTAAATCGGCAGGATGACCGACACCGCTATGAAACCGACAAGCAGACCCAGCCCGATAATCAGGCAGGGTTGCAGCAGTGAAATCATCGTGGAAATTCTCTCGTCTATATCCTGGTCATAAAGTTCAGCTACAGTCATAAGGTGTGAGCTAAGTGTACCCACTTCCTCACCAACTCTTACCACCTGCACAAGCAAAGGCGGGAATAGCTCAATCGAAGCCATTGAGTGAAACAATCCCCGGCCCTCCACGGTCTTTGCCTTCACCTCCTCTACAGCTTTACGAATGGCGCTGTTCCCGGTAATTTGAATGACCATATCCAGAGAGTCAAGCATCTCCAGCCCGGCCCCCAGACATAAAGCCATAGTTCGACAGAAACGAGACATGGCACTCTTGATTACGATTGTGTTAATGATGGGTAACCTCAAGACTAATCTGTCGAGCCTCTTACGGCCAGCCCGGCTTTTAACATACCACACATCTACGACTGCAAATAGAATCATTGCTGCAAACAAATAGAACTTATAGCCAGTAACAAAATTAACCAGGGAGATAAGTAGCTTCGTGGTTATGGGCAAATCAGCTTTGAACTCAGAGAACAGCCCCATAAGAGGAGGTAAAGTGAAATTCACCAGAATTACAATAACTCCCATAGCTACGACTAGAACAAAAGCAGGGTAGATAAAGGTTCTGGTCAGTTTTTTCACCGCGGTCTTTTCCTTCTCCATGTACTCGGCTACTTGCCTTAACACGGTAGGAAGCTCGCCGGTCCGCTCACCCACACTAATCATGCGGCTATAGACCATAGGAAAGACCTCCGGGTGATTACCCACTGCCCTGGAGAAAGAGCCGCCCTGTTGAATCTCTTTGATAACAGTGCCGACAGTTTCCTTGAACAGGGGATTCCGAATCTGGTCTCTCAGTATCTGGAAAGCGTTGAGGACATTCACGCCTCTTTCCACAAGAGTGGCTAACTGGCGGGAGAAAATAATTATATCGTGAGTCTTAATGCCGTAAATCATCGGGAAAGACCGACGGAAGCTCATTTCCTTGCTTGCGGCTTTAAGACTGACGATTGAGTAGCCAGACTGCCAGAGTGCTTTTTTTGCTGAATCTTCGCTGGCTGCATCAATAGTGCCTTCTATCACACTCTTGTCGGCAGTGTAAGCTATATATTTATAGGGCATGTCTTCACTCCGAGCCTTGAAATGTCATCTTTTTGTTTAGCTGATAGAAAAGGAATTCCGCAGTATCTCCTGTATGGTGGTTACATCCTCCCTCACTTTCATTATTCCTGCCTGCCTTAGAGATATCATTCCTTCTTTAATCGCCTGCGCTTTAAGGTCATCCACGCTGGCATTATGGAGCAATAAACGCCTGACCCCATCACTCATGGTCAGAACTTCGAATATAGCTGTTCTCATCAGATAGCCGGTGCCTGCGCAGAGATTGCATCCGGCCCCGTGGTAGAAATCTGCTTTCTTCTCCCCCATTTCCCTCTCGTATATCAGCCTCTCCTCCTCGGTGGGTTGATATGGTTCCCGGCAATGGTAACAAATCCGACGAACGATGCGCTGGGCAACGACTGCAACCAGCGCGGAGCAGATAAGATATGACTCGACTCCCAGATTCATAAGCCTGAAAAGCACACCAATGGAATCATTGGCGTGAATGGAAGAGAGCACCAAATGCCCGGTGAGAGCGGCTTGAACGGAAATGTTTGCAGTATCGGGGTCGCGTATTTCTCCCACAAGTATGATATCCGGGTCGAGGCGCATGATAGAGCGCAAGCCTGAGGCGAATGTTATTCCCGCCTTGGGATTGATTTGACTCTGCTTAATATCAGTGAAATGATATTCGATAGGTTCTTCGATGGTTACGATATTACGTTCGTCCCGGTTAAGCTGGTTTAAAGAGGCATAAAGAGTGGTGGTTTTACCTGAACCGGTGGGGCCTGCTACGAGAATCATGCCGTAAGGGCTGTTAAGCGTTCCCTGATATTTTTTCAGCGTCTCAGAGGATAAGCCAAGTTGAGGGAGCGTAAAAAGCGGCAGGGATTTATCCAGAATGCGGAGGACGGCTGTTTCCCCATGTTCAGTCTCGAATGTAGCAGCGCGAATGTCAGCTTCCCGCCCATTCGCTTTAAACGAAAACTGTCCGTCTTGAGGACGCCTTCTTTCGGTGATATCCATTCCGCCAAGGATTTTTATCCTGGAGATCAGGGGCTCGATAGTGTCCTGGGGCAGAGACATCGCATCGTGCAAAACACCGTCAATACGATAACGAACCCTGACTCTGGTCCTCTGGGGTTCTATATGGATATCCGATGCTCGTGATTTGAGGGCTTGCCCAATAAGCAAATCCACTGTGCGTACGACCGGCGTTTGAGCGATGACATCTTCGACAGCATTGGAGCCCACAGTTTCCAACGGCCTGCCAGCTTGGGGAAACTGTTCCATTTGTTTCTCAATTTCGCCAGTTGCCTTATAGTGGAGGTCAATAGCCTCCCGTATATCACTGGGTATCCCAACCGCAGGTTGAACCATTATCTTTGTCTGCGCAGTAATCTCTTCAATGGCACGTATATCACCGGGGTCTGCCATGACCACTACCAATGCGTCATCGGTGATATCCAGAGGTATGAGTGTATATTTCCTGGCCAGCTTCTCAGGGACAAGCTGCAAAGCTTTGGGTTGAATCAGATACCTCTTGAGGTCAATGAGAGGCATATTAAGCTGGTTACTTAGTGCTGCAGCTATTTTCTCAGGTGAGACCAACTTCAGTTCTATTAGTATCTCACCCAGTTTCCCATGCTGCTTTTGCTGAAGCTTCATTGCTTTCTCTAATTGCTCAGCAGTGAGCTGCCCAGCCTCAATCAGTATCTCACCCAGGCCTTTCCTCGATGTTATTTTTGTCGGTTGTCGCATCTCATCCATAGCTATAAATCCTCGGCTGTTTCGACAACAGCAAATTCAGAAGGAGCAGGCAGCCTCCACCACAACCCGCAACACATTCCAACAGTTGCCAGGGTTTTCGAAACGATGTGCCCGAAGGCAATCCTTCGCTGAGTTCCCTTTAAGAAATCTGGGCTTCAGGCAGGTAGTAATGCCGGCACCTGATTCCCGGACACCGTCAGCTATCTGCAAGAAGCCCAAGATTCCGGCTAACATCAATAGCCCGTAGTTGCCTGTGTTACAGTGCCATCAGCACTACATGTATAGGTTCCCTTTGTAGTGCTCTTGCGAACGAACTTATCTGCGTCCGAGTTTCGGTAGTTCGTCGATGGATATAGGACATATCCATAGGGCGAAGCGGTCTGCCAACCAGGGAACCGGCTCATGTCATTTGTTGCCGTGGTCACAGGATTTGGCAGCGTACTTAATTTCTGGTCTGCCATCAAAGTGTCTACCGCCGACTGCACCATAGAAAGCTCGGTTGCAGCAGCGTCTGTCTGGGCACCACCTCTCAAGTTGGTCACGACAGGCACAGCGATTCCCGCCAGCATTGCAAGTAAGCCAATCGCCACAAGCACCTCCACCAAGGTAAATCCACCCTTATCCTGACAAAGCTTCTTCATGTTTTTCCTCCTCTCATTGTTTAAGCTTTGCACACAGTTGTTGCACTCATGATTAGTCCATCATCATCCCCTCCTCTCAAATACTCCACAGTTGAACAGTAGCACACTTTGAATAAGTAGAAGTAATGGTTTCCCCTGATTTCTAGATGAGGAAAGCTACTTTGGCGATAGGCAGTACTTTGCGTAGTACCATGGTACTACGCAAAGCTAAGGCAACGCTCGAGGAGAGCTTGGAAAGTCCTCCGGGAGATAGTGAGGCCAGCGAATATTAATCGTCGCTGCAGGCACGCCGAATTTGACAACCATTCCTCACAATGATATTGTAGAGTTAGGACTCAGACTGTTTCTACTGCGAAATCTGGAGGAATATAGTGAAAGATCAAAGTGTGGTGAAGAAGAAGGTGGAAGATGCTCTGGCCAAGATAAGACCTGCCCTGCAGGCAGACGGGGGCGATGTCGAGCTAATTAATGTCATTAACGGCAAGGTGCAGGTGAAGCTCACCGGTGCCTGCGGCGGATGCCCTATGGCGGCGATGACGTTGAAGCGCGGCGTGGAGCGCGTTATCAAAGAGCATGTCCCCGAGGTTGTCGAGGTGGTCTCCGTCTAGGGAGATTTACCAGGAAGGTTAAAGGGTGCCGCACCCTGCGGGTGCGGCACTACTGTTTGCGGTTTATATACTAGACTCCTTTTTCCAGCTCGAACGCCTTGTGCAGGGCGCGTACCGCCTCGCTGGTCTTAGCCTCATCTATGATGCAGGTTATCTTTATCTCAGAGGTCGTGATTAACTCGATATTTATGCCCGCCTCATAGAGCGCACGGAACATCCTCGCCGCAAACCCCGGCGCGGTCTGCATCCCCGAACCCACTATGCTCACCTTAGCCAGCCTGGTATCGCTGACACACTCCTTGGCGCCAACAGACTTGACCACTGGCGCAATCACCTTCATCGCCTTATTAAGGTCAGTTTTCGTAACGGTGAAGGTCAGGTCGGTAACTCTATCGATGCTGGCATTCTGGACGATGGTGTCCACGCTTATGCTTGCCTTAGCCAGCGGGTCGAAAATCGCGCTGGCGACGCCCGGTTTGTCGGGCACGCCGACCACCGTCACCTTCGCCACATTAAGGTCGTGAGCGATTCCCCGCACCTTGTTTCCGATTTCCATTGAAGCCCCTCCATGAATAAGAGTGCCCGGATTATTGCTGAAAGAAGAAGCCACCAGAATAGGCATTTTATACAGCCAGCCCAACTCCACAGCTCGCGAGTGCATGACCTTGGAGCCTAAAGATGCCAGCTCCAGCATCTCCTCGTACCCTATCTCATCAAGCTTTTGCGCTTCCGGAACCAGCCGGGGGTCGGCGGTATAGACGCCATCGACATCGGTATATATCTCGCAGACATCCGCCCCCAGACTGATAGCCACCGCCACCGCTGTGGTATCGGAGCCACCCCGCCCCAGCGTGGTGATATCCATCCTGCTGGTGATACCCTGAAAACCGGCGACGATGACAATCCTGCCTTTGTCAAGCTCTTTGATGACGCGGCGTGGCTCGATACCCATGATACGAGCCCTGCTGTGGGTGGCATCCGTCTTTATGCCTGCCTGAGCGCCGCTCAGGCTGACAGCATCGTGTCCCATTGCCTTCAACGCCATAGCAAGCAGGGTGCAGGACACAATCTCGCCAGTGGAGAGCAGGAAATCCATCTCCCGCTCATCGGGCTCCTCTGAAACCTGTTGCGCCAGCTTAATCAGGTTGTCGGTGGTCTTGCCCATGGCTGATACCACAACCACTACTTGGTTGCCCTTCTCCTGGGCTGAGATGGCGCGGCGGGCTACGTTCTTAATCTTGTCGGCGTCAGCTACGGAGCTGCCGCCATATTTTTGCACAACTATTGGCATCGGCTACTCCCTACCCCCTTTATTAATTTACCCAAGATAGTATAGCCATCTTTGATAAAAATTCCAGTATTTTTTGCCTCTTTTTCGCTGAAGGCGCCCGCTCCTGAAGGCTTCAAACCAGCCCCCCGGAGCACAAACGGCACAGGCTCCCCCACATGGGTTTGCACCTTTATCGGCGTGGCATGGTCGGGCAGCACCAGCAGGCGCACGCTATCCTTTTTGTAGGAAAGGAGCTTTCCGATGACCTCCCGGTCTATCTGCTCGATAGCCTTAATCTTGTCGTCTATGTGACCGCCGTGGGCAGCTTCATCAGGGGCTTCGATGTGGACAAACACCAGGTCATGCTTTTCCAGCGCCTTCAGGGCACCGGTCGCCTGAGCCGCATTGTCGTTGTCCATGCCGTCGGTCACGCCTTTGATATTCAAATTATCAATCCCTGCCATCTTCGCCAGCCCTCGCAGCAAATCCACGCCCGAGGTCATGGCAGCGCTGAGTCCGTAGGCTTCCCCAAAAGAGGGCAGTCTGGGTATCTCACCGCTGCCCCAGAACAGCCATATCATGGCGGCAGGAGGCTCTCCCCGCGATTGCCGCGCCTTGTTCACCGGATGGTCGCGCAGCACCTCCACGGAGCGCGCCATGAGGTCGCGCAGAAACTCGCTCCCGGAGCCTTGCGGTAAATAGTCTTTTATGGGTTTATTGGGTATATCGTGCGGCGGCGTGCAGGTGGCTTTAAGCGTATCAGTATGCCCCTTAATCTTGCAGATGTGTCTGTAGCTGACTCCCGGGTAGAAGTGTATTTCACTATTGCCGAGGCTTTTATTCAAGGCATCGACTAAAGCATGAGCCTCTTTATCGCCGATGTGCCCTGCGCTGTAGTCCCGCATTCTGCCATCGCGAACCGCTACCAGATTGCAGCGGAAGGCGACCTCCCCTTTGTCGATGGGGATGCCCATGCTGGCAGATTCGATGGCGCTCCTGCCCTTGTAGTATTTTTTAGGGTCATAGCCCATGATGGACATGCAGGCGCAGGCGCTGGACGGCTCCATCCCCTTCGGCACAGTCTGTACCAGACCGAGTATACCCTCTTTCGCCATGCGGTCGAGGTTTGGCGTATTTGCCAGCTCGAGGCAGGTCCTGCCGCCGCGCTCGGGCAGGGGCCAGCCCGAGGCGCCGTCGATTATCACAATGCAGTATTTCACAATGGATAAAGTATAGCAGTGGACACAACTATAATACAAGGAGGAGTAGAAATATTCCTCACTTGACAGGAGCTAAAGTCCCTTTTGCGATTTCTGTAGCGGGCATCCGCCGTTGGCGG
>VGNW01000059.1 GCA_016865955.1 Chloroflexota bacterium
CTGACAGCCAAGCCCCACTGCACCACAAAGAACCCGGTTATGACTATTACTGCCTGATGCAGGATATACAGCGCATATGCTCCTTCGGCAAAATACTTCAAGAATCTATTAGTGAAATTGAGGAGCCGCCTGCCGTATGCCAGCATGGCGAGTATGACATACCAGGGAACGAAACCATCTATATAGCCATCGGTAACATAGTCAACCCACTCCGGCATGCCGGAGGGCCAGGAATGAGTGGCTGTCGTCGCCAGAATACCTGCAAAGGGCACAACTCCTAACAGCAGCAGGATAATCCTGTACCTATCTATCGTATCCATCAAGCGCGCGTTTGACATCAGGATGAAGCCGGCAATGAAGAAGGTGATGTAGGACAGGGGATTCCCGCCCGCTACGTCGGGGAGCTCATTGAACAGTACGAGCAGCAAAGGGAACAGGAAGAGCACACCGGGCTTCGTAAATGCGTTCGCTATACGGCTGACCCATCGCTGCCCCTTTTCGCGATTGAAATAGAGGAAAAGCGGCAGTGCAATCAGAGAATAAACCAATAAATGCAGGATGAACCACAGGTGTCCCCACGTGTGTCCCCCGAGGAAATAGCCATCCATATCGTCAGTTTGCAGGTGGAAGAAGTCGGGGTACCAGGAGAAGAAGGAATTGGCGTAGTCCGAGTGGTTCAGCAGCCCAAGGTACGATTGCGGAGGGATGAGCACCAGCACGCCGAACACGAAGGGTATGAACAACCGTTTGAAGCGCTCTCTGGCATATTCGCCGCCGCTCCGTTTGCGCAGCGCATAGTATGTAGATGCGCCTGCCAGCAGGAAGAAAAGTTTCATCTGCCAGGGCCCGATCGCCCACACGAAGATATAAGTTATATTCGAGCTTAAAGGGTCGTTCTGGACGTAGAAATTCTCCCAGGGGTCGAAGATGCGGGCAGTGTGGAAAAAGAAGAGGAGAAAGACTGCCATGAGACGCAGCCAGTCTATGTAGTATAAACGTTGTGATTTGATTGCAGGACTGGTGTTCGTTGAATAAAAAATTGCCCTCATTATATCACCTTATCCCAAATTGACAAGGAATCGTATTTCGGGGTATTATGCCGTCGGGCAATCCACAATGCCCGAGTTGCCATCAGAATTACTAAGGAGGAACAAGTGTCCCAGAAGACTGTGCTTATCGAAAAAAAGGATATGATAGCCACCATCACCCTCAACCGCCCCGAGTCGAACAACGCCTTCGACTACCCTATGATGGAGGCGATCGACAATGCCATCAACGATGTCGCTGCGGATAAAGGCATACGTGTCGTTATCGTAACCGGAGCGGGCAAGGCTTTCTGCTCCGGCGGCGATATCAGCTACCTGGGCACACTGGTCGAGGGCAGGTCGGAGTTCGCCAGAACGGTTATCGGCGATACGGTCAAAAGGATAGGCCATATGCCCACAGCGGTGCTCAAGATTCGCCATATGACCAAGCCCGTTATCGCTGCGGTCAACGGCATAGCCGCCGGCGGCGGCCTCGGTCTGGCGCTGGCGTGCGATATGAGGATTGTCTCGGATAAGGCGCGCTTCAGCACCATTTTCATCAAAAGGGGCGTGATACCCGACTGCGCCGCCAGCTACAACCTGCCCCGCCTTGTAGGCATGGCGAAGGCATGTGAGCTGGTGCTCACCGGCAGGATAATCAACGCGCAGGAGGCGGAGCGCATCGGTCTGGTGAATAAGGTTGTGCCCCACGATGAGCTGATGAAAGCCACTATTGAACTGGCATCCGAGATAGCCAAGAACCCGCCGCTGGCGGTGGGGTTGGCTAAGGCAGCGCTTTACAAAGGCATGCTCGACCCCGATATGAGCGGCCACATGGACTACGAAAACTACACTCAGAACGCGCTCATGGGCACCAAGGACTTCAAGGAAGGAATCGACTCCTTCATGGAAAAGCGCGAGCCTGTATTCAAAGGAGAGTAGCGCCCCGAAGGGGCGATTGCAAATTGCAAAATGAAAATTTCCTAATTCCCCCTTTTCTAAAGGGGGTGCAGGGGGATTAGTGGGTGGAGCGGGTGCTCCACCCTACCCGATGAAACAGTGCGACGAAAGGGGTAACAATTGAAATACAAAACCGTGATTTATGAGAAAGACGGCATGGTGGCGGTGATGACCCTGAACCGCCCCGAGGTTAAGAACGCCTTCGATGCCACAATGCAGGCGGAGATGGACGCTGTGGTCACCGAGGTCGCCAAAGACCGCGATGCCAGGGTGCTCATCATTACCGGCGCGGGCAAGGCTTTCTGCACCGGCGCCGACGTCGCTTATCTCATGTCGCTTGGCGAAACTCATGCCCTCCATCAGACCACCATGGAGGAGATGATGCGCGGCGATAGCAACATTCTGACCACCGTGCTCAAGATAAGAAACCTGCCCAAGCCGGTCATAGCGGCGGTGAACGGAACCGCCGCCGGCGGCGGCTTAGCCCTGGCTCTTGCCTGCGATATAAGGATTGCCTCCGAGGCAGCCCGATTCAACATGATTTTTACCAAGAGGGGCGTCATACCGGAGTCGGGCTCGACCATGACCCTGCCCCGACTGATAGGCACTGCCCGCGCTCTGGAGCTGGTGTTCACCGCCGAGGCAATCGACGGTAAAGAAGCGGAGCGCATCGGCATGGTGAACAAGGTCGTCCCTGCCGACCAGTTGATGGCTGCCGCCAAGGAGATGGCGGCGAAGATAACTCAGAACTCACCGCTGGCAATGGGATTCGCGAAGGCAGCCATCTACAAGGGCGCTAACGAGACCGACATCGCTGCTCAAATGGACTACGAGGCGTATGTCGAAAGCGTGCTGTTCAATACCGAGGACTTCCAGGAAGGCATTAAGTCCTTCATGGAGGGAAGGCAGGCAAAGTTCAAAGGGAAGTAATAGAAGCTTTCAGTTGTCAGCATTCAGCGGTCAGCCTTTACCGAGTTCTGACGGTTGATAGCTGGCTTCTGAGCGCTTACCGACGTCAGGAGGTATTTAATGGCTGTCGACGGGCTGCTCTTTGAGGTCAAGGATGGAATCGCCACCATAACCTTCAACCGTCCCGAGAAGCTTAACGCAGTTACCGAGGCGATGCGGACGGAGGTGCACCGACTCGCCACCCAGCTTCGCACCGATGACTCGGTGAAGGTGCTGGTCTTCACCGGCGCCGGCGAGGCTTTCAGCACAGGCGCGGATGCCAGCGAGCTGACCGCCGACTACAGCGGGCCCATCGAGCCGTATATCCTCAAGAGGCCTCTGGGCTGGTGGACATTACCGGTGCGCTATTTCCCCAAACCGACCATCGCAGCCATACCCGGCGTGATTGCCGGGGTTACCTTCTCTCTAGCCTTAGCCTGCGACATACGCATTGCCTCGGATAAAGCCCGCTTCAGCATGGTATTCGTTAAGAGAGGGCTGTGTCCCGACGGCGGCGCCACCTACTATCTGCCGCGTATGGTGGGGACAGCCAAGGCGCTGGAGTTGATGTGGCTGGGCGAGACCTTCGATGCGCGAGAGGCGGAGCGCCTGGGTCTGGTGAGCAAGGTCGTGCCCCACAACGACCTGATGAAGGTGACGAGGGAACTGGCGACCAAGATAGCCAAGGGTCCCTCGATTGCCATCGAGCTTATCAAAAAGGGTGTGTATAAAGGCGCAGTGGGCGATCTGGAATCGCAGTTAGACTTCGAGACGCTGGCGCAGCGCATCTGCTTCCAGACCGAGGACTTCAGGGAAGGCATGACGTCGTTTCTGCAGAAAAGGCCGCCGGAGTTTAAGGGAAGATAAACAGTAGGTGAATAGATATATGTAGGGGCACGGCATGCCGTGCCCCTACATGCTAATATAAGCACGTTGGCTGGTAATGATGGAGTAAGACGAGCCATTAAATTGTAGGGGCGACCTGCAGGTCGCCCTGGTGTAAAGGGGACATATTGAAAAAGGAACGGCCTTCAATCAGGCAGAACTGGTATTGGGGATGCCTGGGATTCCTGGGGTTTTTGGGGTTGGCACTTGATGAGCCGCTTTACTACGTTTTCTTTGTATTCTTCTTGTTCTTCTTAGAGCCTGCGGTCAGGAATCGAAAGAAGTGACAAGGTAAGTTCTATAGTAGGGGGCGACCCATCGGGTCGCCCTCACTTTTTTTCAGACAACGTGCGAACGCCTTTTTGTTTAAGAGCGCCTAGCCTTTATGTCTTTCCCGCGAAAGCGGGAATCCAGGCGCC
Source organism: Chloroflexota bacterium (assembly GCA_016865955.1). GTDB lineage: Bacteria > Chloroflexota > Dehalococcoidia > SZUA-161 > SZUA-161 > VGNW01. The sequence goes on from VGNW01000059.1 coordinate 4,238, forward strand.
TAGACTCCTGCTTCCGCAGGAGTGACATGCAAATGTAGGGACACAGAGAGCTGTGCCCCTGCTATCGGGATGTACGCCGTTTCATGCGTACGTTCTGGGGGCATGAGTTAAGAAGCAAAGATGGGTATAGTCCTAGTCGATATCGATTACCTTTCGGAATAAGTATAGCGACCACCCTACCGTATCACGACCCCACCGCAAATAACTCGTCCTTTCATGTGAAACACGGCTCAAGACCTCTCTTGCATCATTATCGTCCGGGTTTTTCCCCGCATACTTTTCGGCAGCATACCACTTAAGCGTCTCGTAGCGGTCCCAATCGTCTTGATTGCTGACCAATGTGTATAGCGGAAACAAGCCTTCGTCTTCGCCAGCAATTACGTTCTCATAGTGCGTTCCAAACATATCACGGGTGTAGTTCTCGGCAGCCAGGTATGCTTCATCGGGCTCTCTAATCCAGAAAGGTTCACCGACCAGAATCAGGCCACCCTGTTTTGTCATAGACTTCAAAGCACTCAGGGTTCCCCGATGCCCTTGATACACCCAGGAAGCGCCGACACACATGGAAAGGTCGAAGAGTTGGTCGGGTCTGTAATCCGCTCCGTCCATGTTGAGAATTTCTATCTTGGCACTAGGCACCCGTTCCTTTAACTTTCGTTCTGTGTCCGCCACGAAATACGGGGAGATGTCGACCCCGACTCCAGCTATTTCGTATCGCTCGGCCAGCCTCGTAAGTATCTCCCCCTTACCGCAGGCAATGTCCAGTACGGTAGCCCCCGGATCCAGTTCTAATAGCCCGATTAGCTCGTCGAGCTTCGCTGTACTCATCGGATTGCACACTCTGTGGTACTCGTGCAGCACACTGAAGAATTTCCAGATATTCATCTGCAATTCCATGAATTGTCTGTTCCCTTCTGGCAGATTTGGCAATGTTGTTGTGAGTATTATCGACCACTTCATTCTGGGAAGTCGAAGGATAAGGGATTTGGGATAATACGACTTTGGCATACCAAACGAACATCGGCATAACGACGTGGCTTTATTCTCCCAACCCTACCTCGGTGTTTTCTAGCCTCTGGACTCAGTTTTCTGCCGCGGAGAACGCCACATGAACCAGTTGGCCACCCCGACGACCTTTTCTTCGTTAATGACTGAAAAACCGAAACGTTCGTAGAGGCGTACATTATCCAGTTTGTCAGTCTCGATGTAAGCTGCTGCTCCAAGTCTGTCAACGTGCTCACAAAAGTATTTCAGTAGCTGGCTCCCTATGCCCTGCCTTTGCCTCTCAGGCAGCACCGCAAATGGGCCGAAATGCCAGTGCGCTTTTCGGGGATGATTCCTGCCCCACTTAACCCTGCGAACGAACCACCCCCATAAGCTGCCCCGGATTTCCTTGAACATGTAGGGCAGCGATTTTATCAGCTCCGGGAGCGATAAGCGGCAATCCGGCCATTCCTCCATACCCATGACGCCCACAATCTGCCCATTTTCTTTGGCCAGCACATATTGGCTGGGCATAACCTTTAAGGAAATTCGCCATATCGCTTTGTGGCGGCTTCTAATTTTACCGAATACGGCTACATTGGAGGGATTGGTCAGGTATGCGTCGGTGAGCAGGTCGATGACGATGGGAATATCCTCCGGCCGCATTGGCTCTATGGCCATCCCGCCCTTCTGGCCCTTGATACTCTCACTATCAGCCATTGTATGAATACAGCTTTACCTGTTTCTGATAATACGCCGCCTGACGAAGGGCGCAAAGCCTTGCGCCCCTACTCGGCGGCCTCTTCTTTCATTAGACCCAGCCTCAGTGCCTGGGACAGCGAGGTTGCCGGAACGGGTTTTATCTCGCGGGGGATTTTAAGGTTGCTAGGCACCGGGGGCATGAGACAGGAGGTGAAGCCGAGCTTGGCTGCCTCAGCCATCCGCTTGTCCAGTTGAGATACTGCCCTCAGCTCTCCGCTCAGCCCTATCTCACCGATGGCGACCATATCGGGGTTAACTCTGGCGCTCTTGAAGCTGGAGGCGATAGCCAGCGCAATGCCTAAATCCGCCGCCGGCTCGTTCACCCTGATGCCGCCGGCGACGTTGGCTATGACATCCTGCGCGCCCAGAGCAAGCCTTGCCCTTTTGGTGAGCACAGCGGTTATCAGAAGCAGGCGGTTATAGTCAACACCGTTGGCATTGCGGCGGGGCATCCCGAAAATAGTGGGGCTGGTCAGCGCCTGTATCTCCACCAGAAGAGGTCGCGTGCCTTCGAGCGTGGGCACAATGACCGAGCCTACCGCGCCCTCGGAGCGTTGCGACAGAAAGACCTGCGAGGGATTGGCCACCTCGACCAGTCCCTGGTCTCTCATCTCGAACACGCCCACCTCGTTGGTCGAGCCGAAGCGGTTCTTGGCGCCGCGCAGCAGCCTGTAAGAGCTGAAGCGTTCCCCTTCGAGATAGAGCACGACATCGACGATGTGCTCCAGAGTATTGGGTCCGGCGATGGAGCCGTCCTTGGTGACATGTCCCACCAGAAATACGGGGATATTGCTGGACTTAGCCCAGCGCATCAATCTCAGTGTGCATTCCCGGACCTGCACGATGCTGCCAGCCGCCGAGGGCAAGTCGCTGGCATAGACCGTCTGAATAGAATCTATAATCACCAGCCTCGGCGCTATCTCGTTGCCGCGCTCGATGATATTCTCCAGCCCTGTCTCAGGAAAGAGGAAAAGCCCGTCGCCGCGCACACCCAGTCGGTCAGCCCGTATCTTTATCTGATGCACCGATTCCTCGCCCGAAACGTAGAGCACCCTGCCCAGGCGTTCGGCAGCCATCCCAGCTACCTCGAGCAGCAGCGTCGATTTGCCGATGCCGGGGTCTCCGCCGATTAAGACGACGGAGCCTTGAACTATCCCGCCGCCGAGCACGCGGTTGAACTCGGTCATGGGCAAGGTGAGGCGGGGTACGGAGGCGGCGGTGAGGTGAGCCAGCTCCTGAACCGGAGTGCCCGGGCTGAGGGACGCTTTCTTGGCTGCTGCAGCGGGGCTGATTGCTTTCTCGGCATAGGTATTCCACTCGTTGCATTCGGGGCAGCGCCCTATCCACCTGGGGCTTTCGTTGCCGCAGCTCTGACAGATGAAAACTATCTTGGTGCGAGGCATGGCGTGGATCCCCCTATGTCATTGCGAACGAAGCGAAGCAATCTCAGCGTCATTCATCTGCAAGCAGCTTTCAGTTCCCCACCCCACCAGATTGCCACGTCGTCCTTCTCATTCGGGAAGGACTCCTCGCAATGACATTAAATATTATAACTTATCTTTTGCGTGCAAAAAGGGGAGCCCCTGCCAAGCGGTTAATAACTTATTTCAGGGCTCCCCTTTGCAGTCTTTTATGCAGAAGTCGCTGTTCTAGCCTCCCTCAGCCAGCTTCTTCATAATCCTGTCGCGTACATCCTTCTGCACCAGCTCGACTCTGAAGCCGTTGGTCTTCGCAGGGTCGAAGTGCGCAAAAGCCATGATGCCCACCATCTTGAGATGACAAATCATCTTCAGCCCCTGCGCCTTGGCGTTAGCCACTTCCTTCTCCAGGTCTTCGACCTCGAAGCCGATGTGGTGGACGCCCTCGCCGTACTTCTCGAGGAAGTCGGTGTAGATGCACGCGCCCTTCACCACCTGTACCAGCTCCAGCCTCACCGGCCCCATGTGGGCGAAGGTCACCTTCATGGTATAGGGGCAGGGCTTGCCCTTGTATATCACATCGGGCGGCAAATCATGCTGTGCGATTTCCTCGAACTTCAAGCCGAACGCCTTGGTGTAGAAGGCAACAGCCTTCTCGATGTTCTTTACCACCACGGCAAGATGGTCCACCTTCAATTTTTCAGTGCCCAGCTTTAGTACTGCCATGCGTCACTTTCCTCCTTACAACTTCTAAAGTTAATTTTGTAAATCCTCTTTCAGCCCCTTATATCTCGCTGGCGGCGAGCCAGCCCTCGTTTATGGCCTCCAGTATTGTCCTGGGCTCTACACAGTCGCCCACTACCTTAACCTCGACGCCCGTTCCTTCTAGCGCTGCTTTAAGCTCGTTGTTCGGTATTGAACCTGCGGCAAGGACGATGGTATCGGCGGGGAAGTTCTTCATGGCGTCAGCTGCGATCTCCGCCATCGAGGTGATGCCGCCGCGCACGTGGACACGCACTCCGTCGTCGACAGCCTGCTGGTACTGTACGCCGGTGAGCATGCGTACGCCCTTGTTTCTCAACCTGTCGACCAGCAGCATCCTCATATCGGGGTTCATCTTGTTTGCCATGAACTGGCTTCTGCGGGCGATGGTCACCTGCTTGCCCTGGTCGGCGAGGTACTCGGCAGTCTCGCACCCCACGAGGTCGCCGCCTACTATAAACACCTTGTCTCCCACCTTGGCTTTGCCCAGCAGGACATCATCAGCGGTGACCACGTTCTTCAGCGTGTCAATGCCCGGTATGTCCTCGGCGGTGGGAATTAATGATTTTACGCCGGCGGCGATGATGACCACATCGGGTTTGCCTTTCTTGACCTCTTCAAGGGTAAGCGCCTTGCCCAGTTCTACCTTGACATTAGCTTTCTTGACCTGGTTAATCATGTAAGCGGCAAGGGCAGCGATATCCTTTTTGTGAGGGGGAATGGCAGCCAGAATCAGTTGCCCTCCCAGCTTCTTGTTCTTTTCATAGAGGGTAACCTTGTGACCTCTCAGTGCCGCTACTCGGGCTGCCTCCATGCCCGCAGGACCTCCGCCGGCAATGAATACCTTCTTGGGTTTGGCCGCTTTTTTGATTTCGTATTCCTTTTCTTTGCCAAGAGCGGGATTCACCACACAAATCACACCTTCGCCCCAGGATAGGGTCTCGATACAGTGGTTGCAGCGGAGACAGGGGCGAATGTCTTTCTCTCTGCCGCGGGCTATCTTGTTCGGCAGGTCAGAGTCAGCCTGTAGTGCCCTGCCCATAGCGACGAAGTCCAGTTTGCCCTGCTTGAGAGCACCTTCGCCTATCTCGGGGCTGATGGATGCTGCAGCGATAACAGGTACGCTGACCGCTTTCTTGACCTGTGCCACCAGGTCGATATTGGGTGCCCAGCCATGTGCCTCTGTGGGACTCATCGTAAAGTACTGCCAGGCGTAATCATAAAAGCCGCCCTGTGAGAAGTGAATGGCATCGGCGCCGGCAGCCGCGAACATGGGCGCATGAACCAAGGTGTCCTGAAGGGTAACGCCGTACTCAGCTACTTTAGCGCCTTTGACATAGTAGATTTCGTATATGCTGGTGCGGCACCACAGAGGGAAGTTCTTGCCCACTTCCTTTCGCACTGCTCTCAGCGTATCGCACATGAAGCGAGCCCTGTTCTCCACGCTGCCGCCGTACTTGTTCTTCAGCGTGTTCCAGACGCGGGAGCGGAACTGAGTTTGCCCATTGATATTGGCGCCGTGGATTTCGATTGCGTCGAAGCCCGCCGCCTTGGCTCTCCGTGCTCCCTCGACGAATTTCTGGATTTTATATTGAATCTCGTCTATCGTTAGCTCTTTGGGCAGTTGGGCGCCCATAACGGGTCTCTGCTCCCCTGTCGCCCAGATGGCGCCATGGTAGATTTGCAGACAAGCCTTAGCTCCGGCTTTTCTTATGGTGTCAGCGAGCTTCTTCAGTCCGGGGATGTATTTGTCGTCGTCAATGTTCAGACCGAAGGGGAGTCCTGCTGCTCCGGCAGTGTCGACATTGGCATTCTCCACGATGATGAGTCCGGCGCCACCCCTGGCGCGCGCCTCGTGGTAGCCCAGCATACGGTCGGAGACCTCGCCACCGACACAGACATTGGTACCCATAGGGGGATAGACGATGCGGTTCTTAAGCTGGAGCGTCCCGATGCGTCCCGGGGAAAATAACCTTTCATACTGCGCTTTTGCCATTTGCCCTCCTTTTCGATAGTATTTTTGAGAAGATTTACTATTGCACTAAGGACATCTGCGTCTGCAGAAAGCTGGCAATCTACCGGAATCTCTGGCATCTGAGAGCCTCTGCAGGAAACCGCTGGTCGCTGAAAAGGGGAAAAACACTGAGATTTGAGGATTTACGGGGGGTGTCACTTGCGAGCATAGTGGAAGCATACTAGCCCATCTTGAAAAAGTTGTCAATAGTTATGGGAGAGGGTCAAACCTCCGCTACGAATTCAATTTCGTTTTTGTTTCGGGCTACCCTTCGTATTTCCTGAACACCAGGCAGGCGTTCTGACCGCCGAAACCGAAGCTGTTGGAGAGGGCAGTCCTCACATCCTTCTTCCTGGCTGTGTTGGGCACGTAGTCCAGGTCGCAGTCAGGGTCGGGGAACTCGTAGTTTATAGTGGGATGGATTATCCCCTCTGTTATCGTCTTGATGCAGGCTACGGCTTCCACAGCGCCGGAGCCGCCTAGCAGGTGCCCGATCATGGATTTGGTTGAGCTTATCGGGATGCGGCGGGCGTAATCCCCGAATACGGTCTTAATCGCAATAGTCTCCACGGCATCGTTGAGCGGCGTCGATGTGCCGTGGGCATTGATGTATTCTATCTCTTCGGGCGACAAGCCCGCGTCCTGGATTGCCCAGCGCATGGCGCGCACGGCACCGGCGCCGTTGTCGTGCGGGGCTACTATATGATAGGCGTCCGAGGACACACCCACGCCGGCGATTTCCGCATAAATCCGGGCTTCGCGAGCCAGTGCATGCTCCAGACTTTCGAGTATCAGTACGGCCGCACCCTCGGCAGGGATGAAGCCGTCGCGTTTGGCGTCGAAGGGACGGCTGGCTTTGGTCGGCTCATCGTTTCTGGTGGTCAGCGCCTTCATCACGCAGAACCCTGCTACACCTGTGGGTGTTATCGCTGCCTCGCTGCCTCCTGCCAGCATTACCTCGGCTTTTCCGAGCCTTATCACCTCGACAGCCTCTCCGATAGCCTGAGTTGCAGCGGCACAGGCGGTGGTTATAGTGGAGGAGAACCCCGTGAGGCCGAAGATGAGGCTGACCTGTCCTGCCGCCATGTTGGGCAGG
>VGNW01000060.1 GCA_016865955.1 Chloroflexota bacterium
TATGCAGCAGCATTTCTCCCAGACCTTCCCCCATTTTTAAGAGCACGTTACCTGTAAATCCATCCGTTACAAGCACATCCGCCACGCCCTTGGAGAGATGTCTCCCTTCCACATTGCCTATGAAGTTAATCTTCGCTTTCTTAAGTAATTTATACGCCTTCTGGACTTCTTTGTTGCCCTTTGACTCCTCCTCACCGTTGGAGAGCAGGGAAACCCTGGGCTGCGGTATGCCGTAAACCCTCTCCATATATACGCTGCCCATGTGAGCGAACTGTACCAGCATTTCAGGCTTGCACTCCGAATTAGCCCCTATATCCAGACAGAGGATGGGTCCCGCCGGAAAACCGAAGACAGCTCCCAGTGCCGGACGGCTGATGCCCTTCTTCTTGCCCAGAGTCAGGGTTGCAGCGGTTACCACTGCGCCCGTGTTCCCCGCCGAGACAAATCCGGCGACCTCCTTATTTTTGAGCAACTCAATACCGACAACAATCGAAGAATCTCTCTTGCTCTTAATCGCCGCCACGGGGGATTCTCCCATCTCTATGACCTCGCTGGCAGGTGCAATGGTTAAATCCCTGTCCTTACATCCGCATTTCTCAAATTCTTCCTGCAAGACATTTTCAGGTCCCAGGAACACAACATCAATTTCGCCGTCCTCCTTAAGCGCTTCGAGCCCGCCTCTTATTATCTCTGTGGGCGCATTGTCGCCGCCCATGGCGTCCAGGGCGATTTTTATCTTTTTATCTGCAGAACCGGCCTCTTTTTGTTCCTTCTTCTTACCCATTCTCTATCCTTTCCCCGAGGTCGCAGCGCCCGCCCCAGCAGGCAATTACCCTGCCATCGAGAGATAACTGTGCTATATCGCAGAGGAGAGGACATGCCCGGCATTCCAGGGAGGACATATCATAGTGAGCTTCACTCATCGCAAAACCCTTAAAGAAACTGATTTTGCTGCTGAGGGGCGCTTCTTCACGAGCGATAAGGGCAGCTCCGAAAGCGCCCGAAATCTCATGATGAGAAGGTATTATGAGCCTGTTACCCAGGCTCTCCTCCAGCGCCCTGATAATGCCCTTGTTAAAAGCTACTCCTCCCTGAAACACTATAGGCGGCTGTATCTCCTTCCCCTGGCCAACATCGTTCAGATAGTTGCGCGCCAGTGCCTGACACAGCCCGTAGGTCATATCCTCCAATCGATACCCCGTCTGCTGCTTGTGTATCATGTCCGACTCTGCAAATACAGTGCATCGCCCTGCGATGTGCACCGGTTTTCTACTCCGAAGCGCTAACTCCCCGAAGTCTTCTATTCTCAAGTTGAGTCTCGACGCCTGCTGGTCGAGAAAGCTGCCTGTGCCTGCGGCACAGACTGTATTCATGGCGAAATCGACGACCATACCATCACGTATGAGAATCAGCTTGGCATCCTGCCCCCCTATCTCTATGACGGTGCGGACATCAGGGACAAAATGAAGGGCAGCCATAGCCTGAGCAGTAATCTCGTTCTTGACCACGTCAGCGCCCACCATTACCCCTGCCAGGTAACGGGCACTGCCTGTGGTACACACACTACGGATACTGACATCTGCGGGAATCTGTCCCTTAAGCTCCCGCAGCCCCTGCTGTAGTACAGCAACCGGCCTGCCCTGTGTACGAAGATAGTTATAGGCGATGAGCTCTGCCCTGTCCGTAACCAGGGCACATTTGGTAGTAACCGAGCCAACATCTATTCCGAGATAGGCATCCATCATCATCTCTTATCCATCGAGCCATCGCCGGTTTATCCGGGCACAGCGCCCTCTAATCTCTCTTTTCTGGCATAATATGCCCTTTTCCTCGCCGGAATCGTGATTCTATTTCCTGCTATCTATTATGTTTCGAGCATAGCTCCAGAACAGAAAGGCTAGACCTTCCCTAATTTCGCCCTAGTATAGATAGAAACAGCCAACAGGTCAAGATTTTCAGTTCGTAAAAATCTCACAAGATTGTATAGTTTTATGTTTAGTTGTCGAACGCAAAAAAATAGTAATCAGCTCACAGCGTTCTCAATATGCTCCAGGCGGGAGAGCTTATTATCAGCCTTAAGCTCCACGGCAATCACATCGATGCGCCACGACTGCGGCAAGCTGCTGCAGTTTTGTAGATAAATATCTGCCAGAGCGACCAGTTTCCTGCTCTTGAAAGGTGTAATAGACTCCTCGGGGATACCGAATCCGGAGCTTTTTTTGGTGCGCACCTCCACAAAAACAAGGCAGTCGCTCTGCCTTGCGATTATGTCAATTTCTCCCTCGCGGCAGCGGAAATTACGCTGCACGATTTTGTACCCGCGCTTCTTGAGGAAGTCCACAGCCAGCTTCTCCCCGAGTGCTCCGACTTCTTTACGCTGCAAAGACATGTCCTTAGTCATTACGCTTCACATCTCACAAATAACATGGTTAACTTCTGTAGGGGCGTTCTGCCGAACGCCCACCGGATAAGCGGGAGCAGATGCTCCTGCCTATCCAGGAACAGACAAGGGGCTTAAGCCCCTTGTCTCTCTGCGGATAATAACATCCTGAGCAAACAGTTGTAAATATGATGGGCACAGCATGCTGTGCCCCTACAATATATAATTCTTACCCTACCTTCTGCAGCGGCGCAAGGCTGAAGAGTAACTTTTTAACACCCGCATCTCCCTTGAAGGCGACAGTGACCTCGTGGTCGCCACCGGATGCTGTACAACTGACCACAATGCCCTCGCCGAACATGGCATGGCAAACGCGCTCACCTGCTTTGAGCGGAGGCGCAGAAGGCGCGGCAACTACAACTTCGGGTTGTTTGCGGGCTGTGTCGGCTGACCTCATGCCGGGCGCAGTCATTAAGTCAGGAGGTATATCTTTCAGGAAGCGTGAGGGCGGATTGTGGGCGCTGCTGCCCATGAGGCTGCGGCGCAGCGCATACACCAGATAGACCTTCTCCTTGGCTCGGGTTATCCCCACATAGCAAAGACGGCGCTCCTCTTCCATCTGCTCGGGGTCGGGCAGCGACTTGAAATGAGGCAGCACGCCCTCCTCCATGCCCACGATGAACACCACCGGGAACTCCAGCCCCTTCGCCTGGTGCAATGTGATGAGGGTCGTTGCCTCCACCTTTTCATCGAGTTCGTCCACATCGGAGACCAGAGCCACCTCCTCCAGAAGTGCCGCCAGCCCCTCCCGGGGCGTGAGGTCGCGGAACCCGGCAGCCACCGTGCACAGCTCCATAATGTTCTCCCATCTCTCCTCGCCATCCGCGCCTTCCAATATGTACTTCTTGTACCCGGTCTTATCCAGCACAAGGTCGAGCAAGTCCACCAGGCTCAATTCCCGGCTCTTATCTATCAGCTCATCGAGCAGCTTAACAAAATTGCCCAGCGCCTGGCTGCTCCGGGAGGAAATCGGGGACTCCTCTCCGCCGGCGATGAGTTTCAGGGCATCGTAATAGGGCAATCCTTTCTGATTCGCCCATGACTCAAGCTCGGCGATGGTGCGCTGCCCGATGCCCCGCACCGGCACATTTATCACGCGAGAGAGGCTCATGGCATCATAGGGGTTGTGTATCAGCCTTAAGTATGCGACTACATCCTTGACCTCGCGCCGCTCGTAGAACCGCGTAGCGCCCACAAGCCTGTAGGGAAACCCGTAGCGGACGAACTCCTCCTCCAGAGCGCGCGACTGGGCGTTGGTGCGGTACATGATGGCGATGTCTCCCGCCTTCCAGCGGCGGCTTGACACCAGCTTCTCCACCTCGCTGACCACAAAATGGGCTTCCTCCTGCTCGTTATAGGTCTGAGCGACGGTGATGGGGACGCCTTCGACATTCTCAGTCCACAGCTTCTTCTTTTTCCGTTTCTGGTTGGCAGCGATGACATGGTCGGCAGCCTTGAGTATGGTCCGGGTGGAGCGGTAGTTCTGCTCCAGGAGTATCACCTTGACATCGGGGTAATCACGCTCGAAGTCCAGGATATGCCGCAAATCCGCCTGCCTCCAGGAATATATCGACTGGTCGGGGTCGCCCACCACACAGATATTGCGGTACTTACCCGCTAACTGTTTGGAGATAATATATTGCGCCAGGTTGGTATCCTGAAACTCGTCTATCATCACATGGAGGTAGCGGGACTGGTATTTTGCCAGGACATCGGGCTGGTTGCGGAAAAGCTGCACCGTCCTCATAATCAGGTCGTCGAAATCGAGGGCGCCAGCCTCGGTTAAAAGCTCCTGATAGCGTTCGTAAACCCGGTGCACCACCTCTTCGTAATAGCTGCCCACATGGCTGCGGTATTCCTGAGGTGCAAGCAGCCCGGACTTGGCGGCGGAGATGGCTGTGCCGACGGCTCGCGGCGGGTACTGCTTGGGATCGAGCCCTATCCGCTCGATGGCGCGCTTCAGCAGGCTGACCTGGTCGCCATCGTCATAGATAAGGAAGTCCTTGCTAATGCCGGCACGCTCAGCCTCCATGCGCAGAATGCGGGCGCAGGTGGCATGGAAGGTGCCCAGCGTCAAGCCTTCCACGGTGCGACCCAGCAGATGATACACCCTTTCCCTCATCTCGCGGGCTGCCTTGTTGGTGAAGGTAACCGCCAGGATGCGGTAAGGGCTGATGCCGCAGACGGTTATCAGGTAAGCTACGCGGTGCGCGATGACGCGGGTCTTGCCCGACCCCGGTCCTGCCACGATAAGCACAGGTCCCTCGATGGTCTGTACAGCCTCTTTTTGAGGAGGATTAAGTCCGGCTAAAATGTCCATAATTGTTTCTTCTATTGAAGTAGGGGCTCAAAATTTTGAGCCCCTACGCCATCTCCTAATCCTTTAAGCTATATGGATTGTCATCATCTTCCCCTTTTCTAAAGGGGGATTGAGGGGGATTACGAGTTGCGTCCGGTATGCAATCACGCAAGCCAGGTGAGCGACCTAATACGTGAAAAACGGCTTATCCCTGGTGATGACTGTCTTCTCCTCAGCAAGCTGCCGGCGGAGGTATCGGGGCATAGAGAACAGCCCGGGGTGCGCAGCCCCGTCGTACATGCGCAATGGTCTGCTGACCCGTGACTTTATCCTGCGGTCTATCTCCGCCTCGGTAAGCTGACGTGGGTCCGTGCCCTGCGAGACCACGGCGAAACCCCACGGCCCGCCGAACGAGGGTACTTCCACCTGATAAGGGGCAACCACGCGGAACACCTTGCTCAGCGTATTTAGCACCGCCAGAAACGTAGGTGGCTTCACCAGCGCCGTCGTTCCCGCCTGCAGCGACATCAAACCGCCCTTCTTCAGCTTCCTGCCGAGGTCGCGATAAAACTCCTTGGTGAACAGCAGATAGGCAGGCCCCTCCTCCAGAGGCTCTGTGAGGTCGATCACCATTACATCGAACCTGTCCTTCGTCTCGTCAACATATTTCAGAGCGTCCATGTGCAGAAGCTCGACACGTTTGTCCTCGAACGCGCCCTCGCTCAGGGAAGGGAGATATTTCCAGCATACCTCGGGCACCTTTTTATCTATATCTACCATCACCACCCGCTTCACCGTCTTATGCACCAGCACCTCCCTCAAAGTAGCGCCCTCACCTCCCCCGGCTATGAAAACAGTCTCAGGTTTGGGGTGAGCAATCATCGCCGGATGCACCAGCGCCTCATGGTAGATAAACTCGTCCGACTCGCTGCACTGAATCTTGCCGTCCAGAATCAAACACCTGCCGAAGCTGGGAGTATCCAGCACCTGTATGGACTGGTACTTCGATTTCCCGATGTACGGCATGGCGCTGACGCTGAACTGCTGGATATAAGTAGGGCTGACGCAGTCCCAGAACCAGTTTATCTGTTTCTCTTGCATTGGTTAAAGCCCCCTTTTCAACTCGACAACGGAAGGGTTGCCGGACTCAAGTCTATCTATAATAAGCTTGGCTGCCTCCTCGGGACGGAACAAATCGCCATAGGTGAACACATCGATAGCGGCATAATTGTACTCGGGCCAGGTGTGAATACAGAGGTGAGCGCCGGTAATCAACACCACCCCGCTGATACCCTGGGGCAAAAAGCGATGAAAGGACTCTCCTATCACAGCGTTTCCGGCGTCTTTTGCCACGTAGTGCAGGACATCCTTGATGAAATCGAGATCGTCGAGACGGTCTTTGTTGCACTCCTTCAGGTCGAGAAGGAAATGCCTTCCCATGGTGCGCATTTTACTCACCTTATCCAACTCGATTCATTATATAGGATGGAGGCTCTTTTCTCAAACAGGCTCTTTTCAAAAAGGCTAAGGCGGGGTATAATGGTTCGGGTCTGCCCCTTATCGTGTGCAGGTAGCGGAGAAGATGGCATCGCACCATCTTTTGCAGTTAAGGCGGAAAGGGGGATGAGCCGATGGCTGCCAAAGCCTATGTTCTGATTGAAACCTCGGTTGGCAAGACAAAGGATGTCGTTCGTGCACTCACCAAGTTGAAGGGCATGAAAGAGGTGCACGCAGTTACCGGGCCCTACGATGTCATCGCAGTAGTGGAAGGGTCTGATTTAACCGCCGTAGGCAACCTGGTCACCAACCACATCCATCCCGTAGGCGGAATAGCGCGAACGGTAACCTGCCTGGCGATAGATGTGTCCTAGCTGAATCCCAAGGGAATCACTAATAGCAAATCTCAAATTCCAAAAGGGATTGGAATTTGGCATTTGGAGCTTGAAATCTGAACTCGGAGCGGTGAAGAGGAGGTCAGGGCAATCGAAAACGAAAGGAAGTGATGCATGGATTTCCGATTCACTGAAGAGCAGGAAAGGTTTCGCCAGAAGATAAGAAGTTTTCTGACGAAAGAGCTCCCTCCGGACTGGCTGACCGGGGGGGCACCCGAAGACGAAACGGATGAGTGGTGGAGGTTCACACAGAAATTCCTCAAGAAAATGGGCGACAACGGATGGATATCAGCCACCTGGCCCAAAGAATACGGCGGCCAGGAGCGACCCACCTGGGAGGACGCCTTACTCGGCGAGGAGCTGGCTTACATCAGAGCGCCGGCTCAGGACTACTGGTTCCGCTGGAAGATGATAGCAGCCCTCCTGCTGCACTTCGGCAACGATGAGCAGAGAAAACAGCACCTTCCCGGCATAGCCAGCGGGCAGGTGTACTGGTGTCAGGGATTCAGCGAACCGGGAGCAGGCTCCGACCTCGGAGGCGTTCAGGTCAAGGCGCAGGATAAAGGGGACTACTTCCTGGTCAACGGCCAGAAAATCTGGACTACAGGGGCTCACAGGGCACACTGGTGCTTCGCCCCGCTTATGTCGGACCCCGATGCCCCCAAGCGTTCCCGCATGTTGAGCATGTTCCTCATAGACATGAAAAGCCCTGGCATCACGGTCAGACGACTGGAGAGTCTCGAAGGAGTTGCCCACCTCTGCGAGACCTTTTTCGATGATGTCAAAGTCCCCAAGGAGAACATGGTGGGAGAAAGAGGCAGAGGCTGGCTTGCCGCCATGGCGCTGGTCAATATCGAAAGGTCCGGTCTCGGCTTCGCCTCCATGCCGCAGAGAATCCTCGAACAGTTCGTCGAGTACTGTAAAGAAACCAAACTGAACGGCAGACCTCTGGCAGAGAATCCTCTGATTCGGCACAAACTCGCTGAGATGGCTATCGAGATTCAGGTCTGCCGCCTGCTCGCCTACCGCGTGGCGTGGGTGCAGGCTACGAATCAGGATGTCACCAGTGTCGGCGCCATCATCAAGCTGTTCGGCAGCGAGCTGATGCAGAGGGTCGTCGCCACCGGTCTTGAGATACTGGGACCCTATGCGCAGCTTGTGCCGGGCTCCGGGCATGCCAGGCTCGCCGGCAACATTACTCGCGATTACATGTGGAACCTGAGCCTTACCATTGCCGGCGGCACATCCGAGATACAGCGTATTATCATCGCTACTCAGGGGCTGGGACTGCCCAGGATGTAGCAATTATCCTTAAATAACATCAACAGGGAGGACAAACA
The DNA here is from genome assembly GCA_016865955.1 of Chloroflexota bacterium. Classification (GTDB taxonomy): domain Bacteria; phylum Chloroflexota; class Dehalococcoidia; order SZUA-161; family SZUA-161; genus VGNW01. Next base: position 7,972 of record VGNW01000060.1, read on the forward strand.
TGGATTTCGCGCTTAGCGAAGAACAGGAAATGCTGAGAAACTCGTCCCGAGACTTTCTGGTCAAAGAGTGCCCCAAAACACTGGTCAGGCAGATGGAGGAGGATAAGACCGGATATTCTCCCGCCCTCTGGAAAGGCATGGCAGGCCTCGGCTGGATGGGACTGGCTTACCCCGAAACATACGAAGGCTCGGGCATGACCTTCCTCGACCTGGCTGTGCTCATCGAGGAGTTGGGGAGGGCGATTGTGCCCGCTCCTTTCATAAATACAGTAGTATATTGCGGGATGCCCATTCTAATGGCAGGCAATGACGAGCAGAAAAAGGAGTTCCTGCCCAAGATAGCCAAAGGCGAGATGATTATGAGCCTGGCGTTCACCGAGCCCAGCGCCACCTGGAAGCCGGATGGCGTAGAGGTCAAAGCCACCGCTGAAGGTGACCACTTCCTCATCAGCGGCACCAAGCTGTTTACCCAGGATGCGCATACCGCCAACTATCTGCTGGTTGTAGCGAGAACCAAAGAGAGCAAGAACAAAGCAGAGGGCATAACCCTGTTCCTGGTCGATGCCAAGAGCCCCGGCATCAAGCTTACGCCGTTAAAAACAATGGGCTCCGATAAGCAGTTCGAGGTCGTCTTCACCAAGGTAAAGGCTGCCAAGAAGAACATCCTGGGCAAGCTCGACCACGGCTGGGAAGTAATCGAAAAGATGCTGCCCTACGGCATACTGGCACAGTGCGCCTGGATGGTGGGCGGCGCCCAGCAGGTGCTGGAGATGACCGTAAACTATGCCAAGGAGCGTGTGCAGTTCGGCAGACCCATCGGCAGCTTCCAGGCGATACAGCAGAAGTGCGCCAACATGGTTACGGACGTAGACGGCGCGCGCTTCATCGCCTATGAGGCTGCGTGGAAGCTCAGCGAGGGCATGCCCTGCGCTCTTGAGGTCTCCATGGCTAAAGCGTGGGTGAGCGAGGCTTACCGTCGCACCTGCGCCGAGGGACACCAGATTCACGGCGGCATCGGCTTCATCAAAGACCACGACATGCAGCTCTACTACCGCCGCGCCAAGGCTTCCGAGCTTGCCTTCGGCGATTCCGACTATCACCGCGAGCTTGTCGCCCAGCAGATCGGGCTATAACTTTTTATATGTATCGTAGGGGCGCACGGCTGTGCGCCCCCTGACTATAGGGTGTGCCGCGCCCTTTCCCGAATGGTGTTTCACCCTCACCCTTACCTCTCCCATCGAGGGAGAGGAGATTAAATGGTACAAACCTGACATATTGGTAACAGTCTTCCCTCCCCTTGAGGGCTTCGCCGTGAGCTCAGCCGAGCGGAGGGATAAGAGGGAGGGGTAATTCCCCCTTTCCTAAAGGGGGCGTAGGGGGATTAGGCACCCGTTCGCCCTGAGCCTGTCGAAGGGTCTTTCCCATGTCGTTGCGAGTCCATCCTCCCTTCAGGAAGGAGGCGACGCAATCTCAACACCTTCCCTTTAGCTGGCAGTGAGGTTGCCACGTCGTCCCGATAAATCGGGACTCCTCGCAACGACAAGACAAATTTGCAATTTTCATTTTGCATTTTGCAATAAAAAATGGAGTCTCCCAACATGGACTGTATCTTCTGCCGCATTGCCAGAGGCGAGGTCAAGAGCAACATCCTCTATCAGGACGACCGGGCGGCAGCCTTCCCCGACATCAACCCCAAAGCCCCCGTGCACATCCTGATTATCCCCAGAAAACACATCGACTGCGTTGCCGACCTTCAAGACAGTGAAGAGCAGCTTATGGGGCATCTGGTGGCTATCGCCAACAAGCTGGCGCGCGATAACGGCGTTGCCGCATCCGGATTCCGCCTGGTGATTAACTGCGGACCCGAGGGCGGACAGCTAGTGCCCCACCTCCACCTCCACCTCCTTGGCGGCAGACAGCTCGGCAAGCTGGGATAAATCCTTTCCCCCATGTCATTCCGAGTCCATTCCCGACAAGAGTCGGGAAGGCGAAGCAATCTCAACGCCAGTTGTTAGCTTTCAGCAGTCAGCCTTCAGTCCCCTCCACCCCACCAGATTGCTTCGTCGCTACGCTCCTCGCAACGACATGATAAATTTGCACTTGCAATAAACAAAAAAAGAGGGGTCTGGCTTTCGCCAGACCCCTCTCGGTTTAAACCTTATCTACCTCAACTTGTCTTCGGCGTCTTCGGCGTCGGCTTCCTCACCTTGAAGTACCAGTATGCCGCCAGAGCGCCTATGGCAATCACACCGAGTATCGGCCCGATGATGACCCAGATGTTCAATCCGCCCTCTTCAGGTGTCGGAGTTGGGGTCGGGGTCGCGGTCACCACAGGAGTCGCCGTTACTGGCGGTGTTGCCGTTACAGACGGCTTGCAGCCATACACGGCGAACATCGTGAAGTGGCTTACCTGCGCCGATACTTTATTATTTGCCGTATCTACCGTCGAGGTAAGCGTAACCCACTTGCTGGTCGCCGTATCATAGTATGCTAACAATAGGTTAGCTTCGTTCACTCCTGACGGAATCAATCCCTGGTCGTACTTTATGGTCAGAGTAACCGCAGGATTGAAAGTAGCTCCGTTAGGCTTGTAGTCATAAGCACAGCCGACTATGCACTGGCTCTGCGGTATGTTGAAGCACACCTCTGTCACCGTAATCTGCTGCAGCGGCTGTCCCGTCGCAGTCAACACCTTGGTGCCTGCCGGAATTGTCAGCACCGCTTGACCGCCTAGAACCGAATAGCTCACCGACTGTTGCACCACACCCTGGTCGTTTACGTTGCCGCCCAAATTCAATGGCGACGGTGTCGGCGGCGGCGGTGGTGTCACCACAGCCGTCGGCGTCGGCGTGCCCGGCACCGGTGTCGGCGTTCGTGTTGGCGTCGCTGTCGGCGGCGGTACACCTCCACCACCCGGCGGCTGAGTGACTATCGGCGTTACCGTCACGGTCACTGTTGGCGTTGCCGTTGGTGTAGCTGTCGGCGTTGCCGTTGGCGACGGCGATGGCGATGGCGACGGCGATGGCGATGGCGACGGGGACGGTGACGGCGATGGCGACGGCGACGGTGACGGTGACGGCGATGGCGATGGCGACGGTGATGGCGACGGCGATGGCGACGGCGATGGCGATGGCGATGGCGATGGCGACGGTGACGGCGACGGCGACGGCGACGGGGACGGTGACGGCGATGGCGTCGGCGTAGGTGTCGGCGTAGGCGTAGGCGTAGGTGTCGGCGTTGGCGTA
>VGNW01000061.1 GCA_016865955.1 Chloroflexota bacterium
CAAGAGCGGCGAGGCTATCAAGGAGATATTCTCCAGGATAGACAGCCGTGTTGCGGAATACGCTATCGTCCCTGACGAAAGAGACCTCATCAAGAAGAAGCTGGTCGAGTGGTCCGACAGCGGCAAGGTCGACATGATAGTTACTACCGGAGGCACCGGACTTGCCCCGCGCGACGTCACCCCTGAGGCTACACTCGATATAATAGATAAGATTGTCCCCGGGTTCGCCGAGGTAATGAGGGCGGAGAGCCTCAAAAAGACGCCCAACGCCATGCTCAGCCGTGCGGTGGCGGGTACACGCAAGAGGACTCTTATCATCAATCTCCCTGGCAGCCCCAAGGCGGTTCGGGAGTGTCTGGAGGCGATAATGCCCGCCTTGCCTCATGCCGTGGAGACGCTGAGGGGAGAGGCATCGGAGTGCGCCGATACACAAAAAGGGAAAGGCGGCAGGTGAGGAGGCGGAAATGCGCATCGATATTCTGACCCTGTTCCCCGCTATGTTCCAGGGGCCCTTCGCCGAAAGCATCGTCAAGCGTGCTGTGGAACGCAACATCGTGAGCATTTTCATTCATAATTTGCGGGACTGGGGCATGGGCAAACACAATGTGGTCGATGACTATCCCTTCGGCGGCGGTGCAGGCATGGTGATGAAGCCAGAGCCGCTGTTCGATGCCGTGGAAGCAATAAAAGCGCAGGGCAATAATCCTGATGCGCCTGTTATTCTGCTTTCCCCGCAGGGAAGGGTCTTCGACCAGAAGACAGCCACCGAGATGGCAACGCACAAGCGATTGCTTTTAATTTGCGGGCACTACGAAGGGGTTGACGAGCGGGTTATCGAACACCTTATCACCGATGAAATAAGCATCGGAGATTATATCCTGACAGGCGGCGAGCTGGCGGCGATGGTCGTCACTGATGCGATAGTGAGACTACTGCCCGGCGCCTTAGGCTCCGAGGCGGCAACTGTTGAGGATTCGCACGCCGCGGGGCTTCTGGAATATCCTCAGTACACCCGTCCGCAGAGCTATCACGGCTGGGAAGTGCCCCAGGTGTTGATTTCGGGAAATCATGCCCAGATCGCCAGATGGCGCAGGGAGCAATCGATTCTGCGCACCATGCTGAGACGCCCCGACCTTTTCGAGAAGGCAAACCTCTCGCAACAGGAGAGGAAGCTGATTGCAGATAAAGCGGCAAGCCGCTCTAAATAAAATACGCCTGACTTAAGGCAAGGTTGAGGAGTAAAACAATGGACATCAACACTTTAGTCGAAACCAAAGTAAATGAGAATATTCCCAGGATGAATCCCGGCGACACCGTCAAGGTCAAGATGAAGATTGTTGAGGGCGACCAGGAGCGCAGCCAGACTTTTGAAGGCGTGGTGATTCGGGTACGGAGGAGTAGAGCAGGGGCTAACTTCACCTTGAGAAAGGTGTTCCAGGGAGTAGGAGTAGAACGCACCTTCGCCTTTAATTCACCGAGGCTGGAAAAGGTTGAAGTAGTTCGCTTCGGCAAGGTGCGCCGGGCAAAGCTGTACTATCTGCGTCAGCTCAGCGGCAAGGCGGCACGCCAGAAGGTAAAGTCAAAGTCAAAGGATGAAATACGCTGAGGTCGCTGTAAATGCTCCCGCAGCGCAACCGAGAACATTCAGCTACTCCATACCGCCCAACTTATCTCTTAGTGTAGGACATGCGGTCTGGGTTCCGTTCGGTCCTCGGTTGCTTCAGGGCGTTGCCTTCGCTATCAGCGACCAGCCTCAAGTATCCGAGACGCGAGAGATAGCAGAGGCTATCGACCCTCATCCCATTCTCTTTCCCCATCAGGTCGAACTGGCGAAGTGGATAGCGGAGCGATACCTTTCCTCATACTTCGATGCCGCAGCCCTGATGCTGCCCCCCGGTTTCGAGCGCAAGGTGCTCACCTATATCCATCCTGCCGATAATATCTCCCAGACCGCAATGCCTGCCCTGACCGAGCAACAGCAGAAACTCCTCACCATCGTCCAGAACAAGGGAAAAGCCGAGCTGGCAGAGCTTAAAAAAATCCTCGGGCAAAAAAACCTGGACGCCATTGTGGCACAGCTCGTCCGCAAAGGGCTTGCGGTGAGGACGTATCAATTGCAGAAGGTCAGAGTAAAACCCCGCATGGTGTCATACTTGAGTCTCGCGGTCGCCGCAGAAGTAGCGCTCGAAAAAGCGGCTGAACTGGAAGGAAAAGGGGCTAAAAAGCAGGCGGAACTGCTCAGACTTCTGGCTTCAGAAAAAAGTCCGGTTCTTCTCCCGGAGGCAAGGCGCAAACTCAGCTTCGCTCCGGGAACGCTCCAAGTCCTGCTGCGTCAGGGCTTAATCGCTCTGGATGAGGTCAGAATGCAGCGCGACCCCCTTGCCCATCGCTCCTTCGATTTCTCTGTTCCTCCGGAGCTGACCCCGGCTCAAGACAAGGTCTGGTCTGAAATCGGCGCTGAGATGGAGCGGATGGCTTTTAATCCCGGCGCTTTGTCGGCGTTCCTGCTTCACGGAGTCACCGGAAGCGGCAAGACGGAGATTTACCTGAGAGCACTGGATAAGGCTATCTCACTGGGCAAAAAAGCCATTGTGCTCGTCCCTGAAATCGCCCTAACTCCGCAAACAATTTCGCGTTTTGCATCGCGCTTCCCCGACAGGGTAGCAGTGCTGCACAGCAAGTTATCTCCAGGCGAGCAATTCGATGAATGGCAGCGCATCAAGGACGGCGAGTTCGATGTCGTCATCGGCTCCCGCGGCGCTATATTCGCTCCGCAGCCCGATTTAGGTCTCATCGTTATTGACGAAGAGCACGAATGGACATATAAGCAGGAGGAGCAGCAGCCGCGATACCACGCCCGTGAAGTCGCCATCAAGCTGGCTAAGCTCACAGGCTCCGTGGTAATCATGGGCAGCGCCACGCCGGATACCATCAGCTACTATAGAGCGCAGGGAGGAGAATTTCGCCTGCTGGAGCTTCCACAAAGAATTGCAGGCGGAGAGCCTTTCCCCTTGCCCCTCGTCGAGATTGTAGACCTCCGCAAGGAGCTGGCGGAGGGCAACCGGAGCATCTTCAGCCGCTCTCTGGCAAAATCCATATCAGCCGCTCTGCAGGCACGCGAGCAGGTCATTCTATTCCTCAATCGCAGGGGCACGGCGACCTTCGTGCAGTGCCGCGACTGCGGATTCGTGCTGCGCTGCAAGCGCTGCGATGTTTCTCTGACCTACCACGCCGATGCAGACGACCTGGTCTGCCACCAGTGTAACTACAGGACCAAGCCTGTCGCCATCTGCCCCAACTGCCTGAGCAGAAGGATTAAATTCCTGGGCATAGGTACACAGAAGGTAGAGGAGGAGCTTGCCAGGGTTTTCCCCGGGGCAAGGCTGGTGCGATGGGACCGCGACGTTACCAGAGGGAAATACGCCCATGAAAAAATAATGTCCAAATTCCTGGCGCATGAGGCAGACATACTCATAGGCACGCAGATGATTGCCAAGGGACTCGATATGCCCCTGGTGACCCTGGTGGGAGTGATAAATGCCGACATCGGACTTCACCTGCCCGATTTCCACTCCGGCGAGCGCACATTTCAGCTTCTGACGCAGGTAGCAGGCAGGGCGGGCAGAAGCAAAATGGGAGGCAGGGTCATCATCCAGAGCTACACGCCGGAGCATTACGCCATAGCCGCCGCAGCGAAGCATGACTACGCTACCTTCTATAAACAGGAGATAGCGTTCCGCCGTCAGCAAAACAATCCTCCGTTCAACCGTCTGGCGCGTCTCCTCTACATCCACACTAATGCAGAAAAGTGCCGCAAAGAGGCTGAACGGATATACCATCTGCTCGAGCAGGAGAGGGATTCTCAGGGATTGGCTGATACCACCTTAATCGGACCGTCGCCGACTTTCACGCAGCGTGTGAGAGGCAGATTCCGCTACCAGATAATTATCCGCAGCCCCGCCCCGCTTCCCCTCCTCTCCCCGATAAATCTTCCTCAAGGATGGGCGATAGATATCGACCCCGTAACCCTGATTTAACCTTAATTTAACCTTTACAACCCCCTGAACTTGGACTATAATTTCGCTAATTGTGAAAATTTGCCCTATCCCATTTAGCTGCAGGGTTCGAACATGGCAATATTACCTGTAATAAAAATGGACAACCCTGTGCTTCATCAGAAAGCAAAAAAAGTAAAGAACATAGACAGCTCTATTCAGAAACTTATAAACGATATGATTGATACGATGTACGAAATCGACGGGGTGGGGCTGGCTGCGCCCCAGGTTGGGGTCCCGCTCCAGGTGGTTGTATTTCAACTCCCCGAAGATGAAGAAGTCACAGTCCTCATCAATCCGGAGATGGTCAAAGGTTCGGAAGATAGCGATATGATGGACGAAGGCTGCTTAAGCCTGCCCGGCTACAGAGGGGAAGTCAAGCGTTTAAAATCCGTTACTGTAAAAGGACGCAACCGACAGGGCAAGATGATTCGGATAAAGGGAGAAGGGCTTCTGGCACAGGTGCTCCAGCATGAGATAGACCACATCAACGGTGTGGTGTTTGTCGACCATCTGGAGAGCCCTGACGATCTAATCAAGATCGAGGATGAGGAGGAAGGCGAAGGCAGCATATAGAAAGCGACTTCAAAATATTTCGCCTGACAGATTTATAGAAAAAGAATCATTGAATGACTAATCTTACCGAAGAGAGGCTTAGAATTTTCGTTCCCGAGGAGGCAGTCCATCTCCTGGAAAAGCTGTCTGAGTTCCTTCAGCAGCGCAACATCGATTGCTACCTTGTAGGCGGCTTCGTACGTGACGGGTTGATGGATCGCTCCAATAACGACATCGACCTTGCAGTTGACGGAGACGCTCTTAAAATCTCCTCACAAGTAGCAACAGCTTTCGATGGCAGGATGATACCTCTGGATGAGGTTAATCAGGTTGCCAGAGTGATTTTCCCCCATGCCGAAAGCAGATGGCATCTCGATTTCGCCTCGCTTCACGGCAACATCGAAGAAGACCTCCGCTGCCGGGATTTCACCGTTAATTCCATCGCTGTAAGGCTGACGGATACTAAAGGCGAATGGTCTCATGTAAAGCTCTTAGATCCCCTGGACGGATACCGCGACCTGAGACAGAGAACTATCCGCGCCGTGAGCGATGACAGCTTCAGACAGGACCCGGCACGCTTGCTCAGGGCAATCCGTCTGGCTGCCGCGCTCGATTTTTCCCTCGAACCCCATACTGAATCTCTCATTCGGCGCGACAGCGAACTGATTGTAAATGTCGCCGGGGAGCGGCTGCGCGACGAACTCTGTTACATACTGGACACACCCAGAGCATATAGCTCCCTATGTCACCTCGATAAACTGGGCTTGCTTGCATATCTGATGCCCGAGCTGGCCGGCGCCAGAGGCGTAACACAACCCAAGGAGCATTACTGGGATGTCTTCGACCATTCATTAGAGACAGTAGCTTGCGTGGAGCTTCTGCTTAGAGAGCGCACAACTGAAGGAATCGACCGCCTTCTTGCGCTTGCGCCGTGGTCCGATGAGCTGGCTGATTACTTCTCCCGGGAAATCTCGGGAGGGCACACTCGCAGGTGTCTTTTGAAGCTGGCTGCACTGCTTCACGATATAGCCAAACCGGCGACCAAGACCATCGAGGAGAGCGGGAAGATGCGCTTCCTGGGACATGCTAAAGAAGGCGTCAGTATGGCAACACCTATCATGGAGCGTTTCAAGTTCAGTAACCGCGAGATAAAGACGGTGCAGCTAATGATTGAACATCACCTGCGCCCCGGATATCTGCTGTCAGAAGATATACCTTCGAGACGGGCTATCTACAAATATTTCCGCGATACCGCGGAAGCGGGCATAGACACCCTGTTTCTGGGTCTTGCCGACCACCTGGCAGCCCGCGGGCCCACGCTAGATTTCAACGAGTGGCGCAGGCATGCCGAGACCACAGGCTATATTCTGTCCAAATGGTTCGAGGAACAGAGCACAATTGTGCCGCCCAAGCTGATTGACGGACATATCCTGATGCAGAAGTTCGGGCTGTCCCCGGGCGCCCGAATCGGCGAGCTTCTCGAGATGGTGCGCGAAGCGCAGGCTTCCGGAGAGATAAATACCGCTGAGGAAGCACTGGATTTCGTAGCTAAGAGATTGGGGAGAGATAAGTGAACCGCAGAAACCTGATAATACTTGGGCTGATAATCCTGCTGACCGGTTTGGGTTTAGCTGAAGTGCTGGTTAAAAGCGCACCCAGCATACAGGATGTGGGGCCCGGCAATAACACGCTGGGAATGAGGCTGGGGCTCGATTTGAGCGGCGGCACCCACCTTGTTTATGAAGCCGATTTGTCCCAGATCGGCAACGAATCCGCAGAAGAAGCCATGCAGGGAGTCATAGATATCATCAGCATGAGGGTCGATGCCTACGGCGTCACCGAGCCTCTAATCCAGAAGCAGGGCGCTGACCGCGTCTCGATTCAACTGCCCGGCATCAGAGATATGGAGACCGCCGTTGAGCTTGTGGGCCAGACCGCTCAGCTTGATTTCAGGGAGCTGGTATATGACAGCGAGGGAAATCCGGTAATTGATGAAACAGGCGATTATCAATGGAAACCGGCTAAAGGCATCGACAGCCAGGGAAACGAGGTACACCTCACTGGCAAGTATTTGAAAAGAAACAATTATGTAGTTTTAGACCAGACTACCAATGAGCCTCAGGTAGCTTTTGAGTTCAATGGTGAGGGAGCAACTCTATTTGAGCAGATAACAACGCGTCTTCTGGAAAAACCGCTCGGAATATTCCTGGATGACCAGCTCATCTCCAGCCCCACGGTAAAGGCTGTACTCAGCGACAATGGTGTCATTACGGGACTGTCTCTGGACGAAGCGCGCAACCTGGCTATCCTGCTCAACGCAGGCGCGCTGCCCGTTCCCTTGAAAGGCCCCATCGTTAGAGAGGATATCGACCCCACTTTGGGTGCCGATTCCTTGAGGAAAAGCCTTGTCGCCGGTATGGTGGGTATCATCCTGATTATCCTGTTTATGCTGCTTTACTACCGAGTGCCCGGTGTACTCGCCAGCGTCGCCCTGATTATCTACGGTATCCTTGTCCTGGCAGCGTTCAAACTGATACCGGTCACGCTTACATTATCAGGCATCGCCGCATTCATCCTGTCCATAGGCATGGCGGTCGATGCCAACGTGCTTATCTTCGAGCGCCTGAAAGAGGAGCTCAGAGCAGGCAAACCGCTCAGCGGAGCCATAGAAGCAGGATTCAATCGGGCTTGGTCGGCAATACGCGACAGCAATTTCACCACCATTATCGTCTGCATCATACTCTACTGGATGGGCAACATGCTGGCTGAGCCCAGGGTTATGGGATTTGCCCTCACCCTCGGCATCGGCGTATTGCTCAGTATGTTCACCGCCATCGTGGTGACCAGAACATTCCTGAGGCTTCTGGTAGGCACCGGCATAGCAAATAACCTCTGGCTTTTCGGAGCAAAAAAGGCAGAGCAAACATCTCTTCCCAAGGAGAGGCAATAATTGTTTGACTTCATCAGCAAGAGAAACTGGTTCTTCCTGGTATCGGGAATTATCATTATTGCCGGCGTAATTGCGCTTATCGTCGCCGGACTCAACACCGGCATAGAGTTCAGCAGCGGCTCCACCATGACCCTGGTCTTCAAAGAACCTGTGCAGCAGGCAGACCTGAGAGCTGCATTCGCTGAACTGAATCACTCGGAGGCTATAATCCAGCACAGCAGCAAAGACGCCTATTTCATAGAAGGCATAGTGCTCGAACCTGCGGAGAAGGAAAAACTCATCGATGACCTGCAAGCTAAATTCGATACGACCATCAGGATTGCCGAGTTCGAAGCAGCGGGAAATGAAACTTCGGGTAATGAGACTCAGGGTAACGAGACACTGGCGCTTTTGCTGGGAAAGACCATAGACCGGGGCGATTTGAGCAGCGCTTTAACAGACCTGGGATACTCAGATTTCGATATTGAGTTTGCCTCGCTGAATTCCTTCCTCATCAGAACGAGGACGCTGGAAGCTGATGAGGGCAATCAGGTAGAGCGGGCGCTGGAGCAGAAGTTCGGCTCTGTTTCCGTGCTCGACTTCTATTCCGTATCCGCCGTAATTGCAGGCGAGCGCGTCCGCTATACGGTCTACGCTATGATAGTGGCTTCTGTAGGGATTCTTCTGTATATCGCCTGGGCGTTCCGCAAAGTGGCGAGTTCGTTCCGTTTCGGCGTCTGCGCCATCATAGCTCTGATTCACGATGTCCTCATACTGCTCGCTATTTTCGCCTTCCTCAGGATACAAATCGATTCCATGTTCATCATTGCTATGATGACCGTCGTCGGATACGGCGTAAACAACATTATCGTGGTATTCGACCGTATTCGAGAGAACAGGAGCAGGCATCTGAACGCCGACCTCGGCGCCGTTGTCAATATCAGCATCACGGAGACCCTGACCAGGTCGCTCAACACCAGCCTTACCACATTATTCGTCCTCATCGCACTCTATGCCTTCGGCGGTGCAACTATTCAGAACTTCGTCCTGGCGCTGCTTGTCGGTATCATTGCCAGCACCTACAGCTCTATATGCATTGCTGCTCAGTTGCTGATAGCCTGGGAGAACGGCGACTTCGCCAAGCTCTTCCGCTGGATACCTTTGCGCCGACAGCGAAGCTAAAATTTATACTGGCAAACCCCCAAAAAGTACCGCCGCAAACCATTGACAACGCCTATATCTTGTGCTATGTTGTTCAAGCCCCACAACATGTAGAATGGTTGAGGCTTTTCCATGAAGTGCCCACAGTGCGGTTTCAAAGATACCAAGGTTTACGACTCACGCGATGCGAACGAGGGCATCCGCCGGCGCCGTGAGTGTCTTAGCTGCAGCTTCAGATTCACCACGTACGAGAGCGTGCGAACCGGCAACATGATCATTATCAAAAAGGACAAACGCCGTGAGGACTTCAATCGTGATAAACTCATGACCGGCATTCGCAAAGCCTGCGAGAAGCGTCCTCTCCCCACAGGGATCATAGAAAAAATGGTGGATGAAATTGAAGCGGAGCTGATTCGTATGGGCAAGGCTGAGATACCGAGTTCGGTGGTGGGCGGGATTGTGATGGAAAAATTGAAGAAATTGGACCATATAGCTTATATCCGCTTCGCCAGCGTCTACCGCGATTTCGCCGATATCACCAGCCTCAAACGAGAGGTGGATACACTCATCGCAGGCAAAGAAGTCGCCAGCCAGCTCCCTCTGCTTCCCGAAGCAGAAATCGGTTCTCCGGTGAAAAGAAAAAGAGTCGCTTCGGTAAGGCATTAGACAAACTCATTCGAAGAAGGTTTGAGGAACAGGGTAATGCCTATGAGCAGCGATAACGGAAAGAATAACAAGGCAGAGCGTCTCCTGCGCAATAAGATCGCCCGCGCTATCTTCACATACGCCGAGACTCTGGGCATCTCAGACAGGAATGAGCTGGAACAATTGACCGACCAGGTTCTCGAACGCTTAGAGCATGTGCCTGCCCTCCCCGGACTTGAGGAGCTAGCGCCCGTAACAAGGAGGCAAGTTCAGGGTGCTGAGATACAATCTATAGTGAGAAGCATACTGGATGAGCGCAAGCAAAAGAAGATTGCGCCCGAAACGCCGCAGATACAGATAGAGCCAGAGAAGAAAAAACCTGCGAAAGCAGCTAAAAGGATTACTCCCATGAAAGTGGAGATTGAGAAAGGCAAGGATGCGATAACCCCGAACGCCAGAGCGGTGCTGGAAAGAAGGTATCTGGTCAAGGATGAGAAGGGCAAGGTAATTGAGAGCCCTGAGGATATGTTCCGCCGCGTGGCTCACCATATAGCCTCAGCCGAGCTTCTCTACAACCCCAAGGCGGACATCAAGGAGCTGGAAGAAAGATTCTATCAGTCTATGATAAACATGGAGTTCCTGCCCAACTCGCCTACCCTGATGAACGCAGGCAGGGAGCTGGGGCAGCTTTCGGCTTGCTTCGTCCTGCCCATTAACGACTCCATGGGCTCCATCTTCGACACTCTGAAATACACTGCGCTCATTCATAAGAGCGGGGGCGGCACGGGCTTCTCCTTCTCCCGACTGCGCCCCGAAGGCGATATCGTAGGCTCCACAGGCGGCGTAGCCAGCGGACCGGTCTCCTTTATGAAAGCCTTCGATGCCGCCACCGATGTTATAAAACAGGGCGGCAAGCGGCGCGGCGCCAACATGGCAATTCTGAATGTAGACCATCCCGATATCCTGAGATTCATCGAGTCCAAGAAAGATAATACCTCGCTCACCAATTTCAACATCTCGGTGGCGGTGACCGAGAAGTTCATGAAAGCTGTGGAGAGCGGCAGCGACTACGAGCTAACAAACCCCCGCACCAAAAAAATCGTGGACAAGCTTAATGCCAAAGAGGTATTTGACCGCATCGTGGATATGGCCTGGAAGAACGGCGACCCCGGCATCGTGTTCATAGACCGGGTGAACCGGGATAACCCGACCCCGAAGCTGGGCAAGGTCGAGAGCACCAATCCCTGCGGAGAGCAGCCGCTGCTTCCTTACGAGTCGTGCAACCTCGGCTCGATTAATTTGTCCAAGATGGTTCGACAGAAGAACGGTGCTCATGAGATAGATTATGTAAAATTAGCCGAGTCTGTAAAGATGTCAGTCAGGTTCCTGGACAACGTTATCGATGTCAATAAGTTCCCCCTCGCTGAGATAGGGGAAATGACCAGGAAGACCAGGAAGATAGGTCTGGGGGTTATGGGCTTTGCCGACCTGCTCATCACGCTGGGCATACCCTACGATTCCGAAGAGGCTCTCAAGATAGCCGAGAAGCTGATGAAGTTCATCAGCGATAAAGCTACGGAGACATCCGCAGAGCTTGCCGCTGCAAGGGGTGTGTTCCCTGCTTTCGAAGGCAGCATATACGACAAGTCCAACGGCACGAGGGTCAGAAATGCCACCAGGACTACTATCGCGCCCACCGGCACGCTTAGCATCATTGCCGGCTGCTCCAGCGGCATCGAGCCTCTGTTTGCCCTGAGCTACACGCGCACCATACTGGAGGGCACGCAGTTGACCGAGGTAAATCCCCTGTTCGAGGAGTTTGCCCGCAAAGAGGGATTCTACTCGGAGGAGCTGATGA
>VGNW01000062.1 GCA_016865955.1 Chloroflexota bacterium
ACACCTTATCGAAGACCTTTGCTTGCCTCATTATAGGAGACTCTCCGTCGGTCTTCGGGTAGACTTCCATTAGAAACTTAAGCCGCTCAACATCATGTACAATTGGTGAATCAATGATAGATCTCCTCAACTTGGCAATACGGTCAGTCATCATTCCTTCTTGCCTTGTCTCAACTACCATCGCCAACCTCCTTTTGTGAAATGTTCAACTGCCCAGATATATGAGTTTAGTCGCCGTGCAAATAACGCACCCATTTCCATTTTGGGTTTCTCCAAAATCTTTATGGGGTGGTTACATTTAACGCCTACGTGTGTCCTGTATGTCACACACACACGTATATTGCATGGAGCGTTTTCAGTATTACTTCAGTATTACTTCATAGCAATCCCACTGTCAAGTGTATAAGTCCGAACTTTTCTTGACTTTTTGTTGAACTTCTCTTTACTTTTTGACCAAATTACGGCGGTAAACACGACAAAGACTGATTTGGAGTTTCGATGTCATTTGTGGAAAGGATAACCTGTGTAGGAGAAAACGGCTTCAGAGGCCAGTCAGGCGTATATGACTCCGCTTGGCATATGGAAGAAAATATGTAGTTGTATTAACTGCCTAGTGGGACAGGCTCTTGCCCAAGCTTTTGATCCAGCAGTTGGGCCAATTTCTCGATAGGCTCAGCTCCCAATGGGGCAAGAACCCATACTAAATCACCAAATGAGCCAATCTCGTTTATGTCTATCTCTCTTTGTGTTATTGCCAACATCATTGCGTCGGCTCGCCTGCGTGCTCCTAGCTTGCGGCATGCCCGATTAAGGAATGTCATAACAGCACTGGTGGATATGCATAGTCTATCGGCTATTTCTTTGTTTGAGAGTCCACGGCAAGCGAGAGTGAGAACATCTCGTTCCCTTTTCGTTAATATCATATCCTGCTTTTTTTTCGTACATGTAATAGGTTCGTTCTCCCCCGGGAGGTACCCATGCTCCAGCCCTTGGCGCACAAGGCGCGCTATTCTTCTCAACATAGCAGGGCTCGCTGATTTAAGTATCTCTGCCAGCTCATGGAGCGGGTAGGCCTCGTTAAGGCTTATCTCTCTCTGCATTATAGCGAAATAGACGGCTTCGTTCCTGTTGTGCGCTCCCAGCTTGAGGCATGCCTGATGTATTAGCCTCTTCACTTTGCCGATAGGTACGCCGAGACGTTTGGCAATCTCGCTGTTCCTACAATGTTCACCATGTATAGTTATGGCGCACATGATGATGATATCTCGCTCCTCTTGAGTCAGGACAGTACTCTTCGTTCTCATCCGAGTGCTATCCGATAATTACTGGCGTAATTTGATTGATTTCGCGGATTAGATTTGGTGAAGCGTATGTTAGACTGCCACTAAATTTTTGTCAAGTTAAGAAGTGTTTTTGAAGCACTTTGCCTGAAGTTTTTGAGGCTGTAGTGATGGTAGTAATTCTGATACAACCGCAAATTGAAGCTTGAACACAAGCGTGTATTATACTTCCCCACGGACAATATCAGGGCGACCCGCCTCAGGCGGGTCGCCCTTTAAATGTCTTTCAGTTTGTTGACGCGCGCCTTCTACAGCCCGATGATGAGCACGCTGACGGTGTTGCTTACGGGGATGCCGCCCAGGTTGTGGGTCAAGCCGAATTTGGGATTCTTTATCTGGCGCTTGTCTGCTTTGCCCTGAAGCTGCTTGTACATCTCGTACAGCATCCTCACGCCGCTGGCTCCGATGGGATGCCCGAACGACTTCAGACCGCCATCGGGCTGCACCGGCAGCTTGCCGTCGATATTGAAGAACCCGGACTCGATATCCTCTTTCACCTTGCCTTTGGGGCTGAACCTGAGGTCCTCGCAGGTAACCGCCTCGGTGATGCTGAAGCAGTCGTGAAGCTCCGCCATGCTTACCTCTTCGCGCGGGTTCTTTATCCCCGCCTCGACATAGGCAGCTTCGCCGGCTCTGACTGTTGCCTTCACGGTGGTGAAGTCGTAGTCCGACCTCATCTCGCCCTCGCTGGGGCATACGGAAATCTGCAGCGCCTTGACATAAACAGGGTCGGGACGGAATTTCTTCGCCATGTCAGCCCGGCAAACGATGGCGGCTGCCGAGCCGTCGCTGACGCCGCAGCAGTCGAACAGACCGAGGGGCCAGGCAACTATGGGCGCATTCATTACCTGCTCTATGGTTACCTCACGGCGCAGGTGCGCCCTGGGGTTCAGGGTGCCGTTATGATGGCTCTTTACGGAGACCGTGCCTATCATTCTCTTGCCCTCTTCCGGGCTGAGCTTGTACTTGGAGAAGTAGGTGGTAGCCATGAGGGCGAACATGCCCGGCGCCGTCCTGTCGGGGTATCTGTTGCTGGGCAGGCTCTGCTGGTCGGGGAGTCCGCTCCAGCCGGAGTCCTTCAGTTTCTCGAAGCCGACTGCCAGACAGATGTCGTAAGCTCCCGCCGCTACTGCGTAGCAGGCGTTCCTGAAGGCGTCGGAGCCGGAGGCGCAGGCGTTCTCCACCCTGGTTACGGGAATGTATTGCAGCTTCAGTGGGTCAGCCAGGGAACGTCCGTCGAATCCCGATACCCAGGTGCCAGCCCAGGCTGCCTCTATATCTTTAGACTCGATCTTGGCATCCTCGATAGCTTCTTTGGTTGCCTCGAAAATCAAGTCGTTCTTGCTTTTATTCCAATGCTCACCGAACTTGGTGCAGCCCATACCTATGATTGCGACTTTGTCTCTTATTCCTTTGACGCTTGCCATTTATCCTCCTTAAAGTAGCTGTGTAAAGCTGTCATGGATATGGCGCCGTTCTAACATCGAATCGGCATGCACTTCCACCAGTAGTTGTGGATGCCTTCCCAGTAGTGGTTCTTGCGGAAGGTTAATTCCAGCGGCATGCCTGTCTTGACTTCATCGGGGTCGCGGTCGGTCATGTTGAATATAATCCTGCCGCCCTCTGCGAAATCGACCGCTGCAATGGTTGTCGGCGGGTCGATGCTGGCTGCCAGGTTGTCATGCGAGAAGGAGTTCAGCGTAGCCTTGGCATCGGCGAAGCCGTATGGCTCGAAGTCGTCCTGAGCCTGGCAGATAACGCAGACTCGCTGAGGCGGGTACTGCGGGGTCTTGCATTTCTTGCATCTTACGCCGTGCAGGGAGAGACCCCAGTCCATGTCTCGCCACAGCGCGGGCACCGATATGTGATTGATGGGAGGGCGGGGAGGAGGATCGGTTTCCATAAGACCGCGCCACTGTATGTATCTTAGGTAATTGGTAATCATTTTCTTGGATTCCAGGTGCTTCTTGATTCCTCTTCTGTCCTTTATCTTCTCGATGTGGTCGTTGGTCTTCATAATCAGGACATCGCAGCCATCGCCGTAACCGACGCACATGAGCCTGTTGCCCGGGGAGGCATCCTCCATAGCAGATGCCAGCATCATCAGGGGAAGGGCGGCGCCGGTGTTGCCCACGGTCATGAACATGGGGTCAACGAGCTGGGAGAAGGGTTCGAAGCCCAGCTTCCCGGCTACGGTGCCCAGCAGCCTGGGGTCGGAAGTGTATATGGCAGCCTTGGTGATATCTGCCGGCGTCAGCTTAAACTGCTTAAAGGCTGCGCCGATTGCGTCAGGAACGACGCGACCGTATCCGACCTCGCGGCTGAAGCGCTCCTCCCAGGAGCGGACGAAGGTGTCCTTGTCCGAGCGCCAGCTTTCGTGTACTTCCTGGAAGACGGAGTAGCTGCCTTCGATATCGGCGGCTGTCCCTGCGCCGGTTACCAGAAAAGCGGCTGCGCCATCGCCGAAGGTAATTTCCTTGTCGCCCTTGGGGGCGCCCAGACGGGTCTCGGCGCACGCAACCAGCACGCATTTAGCTGCTTTGGCGTCTACGGCATCGATAGCCGCTCTGAGAGCGCTTGTGCCTGCTCTCAGGGAGCCTGAGAAGTCCATGGTACAGGTATCCTTACGCAGTCCCAGAGCACCGGCTACGATAGATGCCCCCAGCTTCTCTTTGTAAGGGGATGTGGTTGAAGCGAAATACAAGCGGTCGACCTTGCTTCTATCGACGCCTTTCAGGCAGTCCCTGGCGGCGGCGACTGCCATGGTTATGCTGTCTTCGTCATAACCGGCAACCGCTTTCTCGCCGGGGACAGGGAACATGCCAGCCCAGGCGTTATTGATTTCAGCGCGGCTCAGTCGATACAGGGGAATGTATGCACCATACGATGCAATGCCTGCCATTTGCCCTCCTTAGTAAGCAACTTTCGGCGTTCATTATAGCATCTTGTGCATTCGTTCACAATCCCTGCCCTCTCTTGCGGACAAGGGGCTTAAGCGCCTTGTCCGCAAGAGAGGTAGGGGCGGATTTCAAATCCGCCCCTAACATCGATTTTCTGATGTTTGTGTTTAATGCCCTACGATGGTGACGCTTACTACGGCTCTGTAGGGTATCCCGCCCAGATTGTGGGTGAGACCGTATTTGGGATTCTTGAGCTGCCGTTTGTCTGCCTTGCCTTGAAGCTGTTTATACATCTCGTATAGCATCCTGATTCCCGAGGCGGCGATAGGATGGCCGAAGCACTTCAACCCACCGTCGGGCTGGATGGGCTGCGCCCCGTCCAGGTTGAAGCGACCAGCCATGATGTCGTCCTTCATCTTGCCTCTAGGACTGAACTGCAGGTCCTCCATGGTCACTGCTTCCGTGATGGAGAAGCAGTCATGCACCTCTGCCATGCTTATCTCATCGCGCGGGTTCTTTATCCCTGCCTCTTTGTAAGCCCTCTCGGCAGCGCGTGCGGTGGACTCTACATGAGTGTAATCGTACTCCGTGTACATCTCCTCCTCGCCCGAGCTACCGGCTATTTGCAGGGCTTTGACGTAGATGGGGTCGGGACGGAACTTCTTTGCCATATCTGCCCGGCAGACAATAGCGGCTGCCGCGCCGTCGCTCACTCCGCAGCAGTCGAATAAGCCCAGAGGCCAGGCGACGATAGGGGCGTTTACAATCTGCTCTACGGTAACCTCCCGGCGCAGGTGAGCTTTGGGGTTTAGTGCGCCGTTGCGGTGGCTCTTGGCTGAGACCGTAGCCAGCATTCTCTTGCCTTCTTCGGGGCTGATACCATATCGGGCGAAATATCTGGTAGCCAGCATGGCGTACATCCCCGGAGCGGTCTGGTTAGCGCCGATAATTCTGTGCTTTGTACCGATGGTCGACCAGTGAGAGAACTCGGGAAGGCCGCCGTAGCCGGTATCCTTGAGCTTCTCCATGCCCAGAGCCATGGCTATGTCGCACGACCCTGAGGCTACTGCATAGCAGGCGCCGCGGAAAGCCTCGGTGCCGCTGGCGCACATATTCTCCACCTTGGTTACCGGTATGAAGGGCAGCTTCAGCGTTTGAGAGAGAGGCAGCGCGCTATCCCCTACGCTGCCGGGGTTGAACTCGGGACCTCCCTGCCAGGCAGCCTGAATATCCTTCTTTTCTATGCCTGCATCCTGAATGACTTCCTTAAAAGCATCTATCATCAGGTCTTCGGGACTCTTATCCCAGAGCTCCCCGAACTGTGTACAACCCATGCCGATGATGGCAACCTTATCTTTTATTCCGTCTGCCACGTTGCCTCCTTATCTGTCTAATTATGGTTAAGTTCGCGGCGGCATCGCTTTCCAGAAGTAGCCGTGAATGCCTCGCATGTAATCGACGTACTTCTTCCGGAACGTCATCTCTACGGGCAAATCCACTTTGAGCGCTTCGGGTTCGCAGTCTGTAAGGTTAAAGGCGAACCTGCCGCCGCCGTCGAATTGTACTACGCCGTACATCTCCGGAGGGCTGGCGCTGAACGCCAGGCTGTCGCTGGTATAGCTGAAGAGCTTGCCCTTCTTATCGGAGAAGCGGTAATATTCCATCTCATCGATAGCCCCGCAATGCGGATTTACACAGACACGCTGATACGGGTACTGCGGGGTGCCGCAGCGCTTGCATTTCGCTCCGTTGAGACCCAGGATAGACTTGCGCTCCCGCCACGCCATGGACACGCGGGTCCCGCCGACCTCGCCGCGGAAGCCTACTTCCATAGGTATAATGTCGCGGAAAGACGAGAATTTCTCGTAGTTGGTCAGGTCTTTCCGGGAAGCCAGATGCTTTTTGATTCCCTTTCTGTTTCTTGCCTTCTCTATGTTTTCTGTCACATGAAAGAACAGGGCGTCGCTGCCGCTGCCATAGCTGGCAACGAGAATCTTGTCGCCAGGCTTGGCATCCTCCAAAGCGGCGACGAGCATCATCAGGGCGTGGGCGGTGCCGGTATCGCCCACTGTAGTGAGCATCTCCTTCTGGAGCTGCTTCTCATCGAGCTTGAGCGTCCTGGCTATAGCGGCGTGCTCCCTGAGGTAAATGCAGGGGAACACGACCTTGGAGAAGTCCTGCAGGTTCAGCTTGTATTTCTTGAGCAGACCTGCAATAGCCTGCGGGATGAACCTGGTGTAGGCTTCATCGCGTACCCATCGGTCCTCCCAGATGCGGTTGAACTTCTCACCGTCCGCCCGCCACTGGTCCATGAAATCGTAAGTAAGGGAGTAAGAGCCTTCGAGAGTAGCTATGACATCGGTATTCCCGATGAGCAGGGCTGCGCTGCCCTCGCCGAAGGTCATCTCCAGCAGGCTGCCTGCCTTGCCCAGACGGCAATCGGAGGCACAAACCAGGACATGTTTGTCTGCGCCCGCCTTTACGGCGTCGCAGGCAGCGAGAAAAGCGCCGGTGCCTGCCTTCAGAGAGTCGCTGAAGTCCGAGGTCCTGATGTCGGGTCGCAGGTCGAGGGCTGTGGCGATTATGCCTGCGTTCTGCCTCTCCCTGTAGGGAGGGGTCGTTGTAGCGAAGTAGAGGCAATCCACCTTTTCCCGTTCGAGCTTGTCGAGACAGTCTATGGCTGCGGCAACCGCCATAGTGAGGCTGTCTTCATCGTAGTTGGCAACCGCCTTCTCCCCGGGCATGGAGACTGCTGCGGTCGACCAGCCTGTGGCGTTGAAAATGACTTTGCGGTTTATCCGTTGCAGAGGGATATAAGCGCCGTACGAAGTAATCCCTACCATTTACCCTCCTTTCGTCACAGAAATTATAGCATTTCGAACGCTGGGGGGCAATTGTACTTGTGAATTCAGTCACAAATGAATGAGGAGTGGTAGGGGCATCGCATGCTGCACCACTACGGTTTGGAGACGAACTCTGCGATAGCGGAGAAGTACTGCTGCATGCCTGTGAACAGGATGTCATTGTGGCCGGCGTTGGGGATGGGCAGCAGCCTCTTTTCCTTAGAGCCTATGTTCTGATAGAGGATTTCGCCTTGCTCGAAGGGAATTATCTCGTCCCACTCGCCGTGTATTATCAGCGCGGGGATAATGATAGAGCGAATCCTGTCCATAGTCAGCTTTTCGAACTCTTCGAGGAAGGGGAAGCCCATGAAACCGCCCAGATAGGTCAGCAGCCTCACCGCGCTGGCAAAGCCGCTTTCGACAATCAGCCCCTTAAGCTCCTTGGAATAATTCGCAGCAAGTTCGGTGGCGGAGAGGCTGCCCAGAGACCTGCCCATGACGAAGAGCGAGCCGTTGTAGCAGTTGCTCTTTAGAGTGTCTTGAAAATACTTGAAGATGACATGTGAATCGCCGACCATGCCGGCGAAGGACGGCGCGCCCGTGCTTCTGCCGTAGCCTCTATAGTCAGCCACGAATAGATTGACGCCGATGCGGTTATACAGCGTGGCGATTTCATCGTGGTCGTAGACCACCTCGCCGTTGCCGTGGAAATACAGAAGCGAGGGGGCGTTCTTGCTGGCGGGATAGAAGCGGGCGCCAATGGAGACATCCTTCTCTACGGGTATCTGGTGGTCTGTTGCGCCGGGTGGGGGCGATGTCCAGTCCTTACGGGGATAAAAGACGAATCTTAGGATATGCGGCTGGTCAAGCAGGGAATAGTCCATTTTGCGAGACATGGCAGGGCTATTTTAACATCAGGTTTGGGTACGTCAACCTGTGTAGGGGCACAGCACGCTGTGCCCCTACCTTTATTAGGATGTCGTTGTGAGTCCATCCTTCCTTCAGGAAGGAGGCGAAGCAATCTCACCGTTAGTCATCGGCAATCAGCGGTTAGCTTTCAGGCATCCACCCCACCAGATTGCCACGTCGTCCTTCCCGCTTGGGAAGGACGACGTGGCAATGATATGTGGCGTTGTAGGGGCGTTCAATTGAACGCCCCTACAGATTGACTCAGATAGCCGGCCACGATTATAATAAAGCCCGACCAACGTTGATAATAGGAGGAAAATGTAGATGTCATCCGGCGAACAGAAAGAAATACTCATTGAGAAAAAGGAAAACGGGAGAATCTGGCTCGTCACCCTGAACCGCCCCGACAAGAGGAATGCACTTACACTCGATATGATGTATGAGCTTGAGGATACCTGGAAGGCGTATCAGGACGACGAGGAAGCCCGCGTGGCAGTAGTAACCGGAGCCGGCGACAAGGCGTTCTGCTCAGGCGCCGATTTGCTGACACCGCCCAAGGTGGTGAGGCCCGGACCATTCAAGATTCCCGCCTTCGGACCTGAGGATGTATGGAAGCCGACCATTGCAGCTATCAACGGTCACTGCATCGCCGGCGGCGCTCTGATTGCCCACGACTGCGATATCCGCATCGCCGCCGAGAACGCCGAGTTCGGCATAGCCGAAGCGATGAGGAACATGCCGGCGAGCTGGGTGCGCGACCTGACCCTGCACATGCACATCGGGCACTGCATGGAGCTGGTGCTCTGGGGCGACCAGAGGGTATCGGCTCAGCGAGCCTACGAGATGGGCTTCTATAACAGGGTGGTGCCTGCTGAGAAGCTTATGGACGAAGCGATGAGCTGGGCGGACCGCATGCTGTATCTCGCTCCGCGCGCCGTGTGGAACTTCAAGGAGATCATCAGGCGCGGCCATTATATGGAGCCCAAGCTGGGCAGGATATTCGGGCAGGCGCTGGAGCAGAACCTGAGAGGTATGGAGGACTCGCAGGAAGGCGCAGCAGCGTTGAGGGAGAAGAGGAAGCCCAACTTCAAGAACAGGTAGTTTGCTGACAGCGGGGGCAGAAATAGGTGCCCCGGTTGCGCACCGGGATTCGTTCAATAGGGGTGGCGCAGACCTTGCAGGTCTCGCCACCCCTGTGTGCTACATAAAAGGCGTTCTGCTGGCTGCCTGTCTCGCCGCCGGGGCGGCGGTAGTCACTAATGCTGGCACCGCCTCTGCCGATGGCATTCCTGAGCACCTCGCGTATAGCATGGTGAAGCCTTTTTATCTCGTCCTCGTTGAGGCTGCCGGCTGCCCTTAAAGGATGGATGCGGGCAAGGAACAGCGCTTCGTCGGCGTACATATTGCCGATGCCGGCGATAACCTCCTGGTCGCAGAGTACGGCTTTGATAGGCGCTTTATGGCGGTTCAGTCTTTCAGACAGAACCTTTGGTGTGAAAGTTGGCCCCAACGGCTCGGGGCCGAGCTTGCCCTCCAACTCGGCTTCGCCGGGCACCAGGGACACTGTTCCCAGCTTGCGGCGGTCTGTGAAAAGCAGCTCAGTTCCGTTATCCAGACTGAAAATAGCTGTTATGTAAGAAAGGGGTTCGGAATGGTGCTTGCCTTTGCGTTGGAGCAGCAGCGAGCCGGTCATTCTGAGGTGGAGTATCAACGACTCGCCGCTGGCAAGCCGGAAGATGAGGTATTTGCCTCTGCGGGCTATCTCCGTTATCACCTGGCCGGGGAGCCGTCGTTGAAATTCGCTGACGGAGGGCTGGAGCACCATTCTGTGCCATGATATGGACACGCCGGTGAAGCAGCTTCCTACGAGCTCGGGGCGCAGGTCGTTTACAATGGTTTCGACTTCGGGTAACTCAGGCATTTATCGTTTTCTCAACCCCCCTACAGGGATACCCCATTCGACAAGCTCACTTCGTGGTTCACCCTGAAGTTCACCATGAATGGGTGACTCCGTGGAACCAGGGCAGGCCCCAGACCCCCAGCATCCCGACAAGTAGGGGCGCAAGGCCTTGCGCCCCTACATTGGGCAATAAAATTATTCCATGTCGCCCCAGCTTTTACCTGTCTTAATGTCCACTTTGACAGGGACGCTGAGCTTGACAGCGTCGGGCATTATTTTAAGCACGAGGTCGGTTAGCTTTTGAGTTTCTTCCCGAGGCAGCTCGAAGAGAAGCTCATCGTGCACTTGCAGTATCATCTTTGCCTCGAGTCTTTCCCTGTCCATCTCGCGCTGAAGCTCAATCATCGCTACCTTGATAATATCGGCGGAGGTGCCCTGCACCGGCATATTTATCGCCATGCGCTCCGCAGCCATCCTCACCTGGGCATTGGTGGAGGTGACCTCGGGGATGTAGCGCCGCCTGCCCAGCAGAGTTTGCACATACCCGTTATCCGCTGCCTCTTTTTTGGTGCGGGCGAGGTATTCTTTAACCCCGCTGTATTTCTCAAAGTAGGCTTTGATAAACTGCGCCGCCTCCTGTCGGGATAGCTCGGTAGCCTGCTCCAGACCGTACTCGCTCATACCGTAGATGACGCCGAAGTTGATGGTCTTGGCAAGCCGTCTCATATCCTTATTCACGCCCGAGAGCGGCACGCCGAACACCTCGGATGCGGTGGCGGCATGGATGTCCTCGCCCTTGGCGAAGGCTTCGAGCAACCTGGGGTCCCGGGACAGGTGAGCCAGGGCGCGCAAATCGATCTGAGAGTAGTCGGCGCCCATGAGTATTGACGATTCTTTCCCGGCAATGAACGCTTTCCTCACCTGCCTGCCTTCCTCGGTGCGCACGGGTATGTTCTGCAGGTTGGGGTCGCTCGAAGAGAGCCTGCCCGTGGTGGTGCCCGTCTGGTTAAAAGTGGTATGCACACGTCCCGTGTCGGGATTTATCAAGCCGGGGAGTGCGTCGATATAGGTGGATTTGAGCTTGGAAAACTGGCGGTACTCCAGCAGAAGCTCAATAATAGGA
>VGNW01000063.1 GCA_016865955.1 Chloroflexota bacterium
TAACGATAAGCCTAAATTTTAGTCAACGACTCAGTTGAAAATTGAGAAACTGTGCTGAGTATCAGATTTCGTGAACTTAATCAGAGGTTTCTTAGTTTTCTAACCGCTCGTTTAGCTTTATCAACTGCATCAGGGTCGCCTTCAAACATTACCGTTGCTAATTGCTCCTGAACGAAATCATTGGACCATTTGATGGCATTCTCACATCGACTTAGAAATGTTGGTCTATATTGACCAATTATAGTCTGCCATATCCCAATTTTAGTTGAGTCTTTCTTGACCTCGCGGCAAGCTCTTTGAAATTCCTTTATGACGCCAGCGGCTGGCACTCCGCTAAGATGCGGGTCTATAGGACCTAGATTTGAATGCTTAGACATCAATATGACCTTACAGGAACATGCAAGCATTGTGCCAGCAGACATAGCAATTTGTGGGACTATAGCACGAATGTCCTTGCCAAACATCTGGCGTAGATAATCTACAATGGACTGTGTTGCAGCAAGGTCACCGCCTGGCGTATGTAGAATTAGATCCAAGCCTTCGCTTCTATTCAATCTATGAATGGCCATCATGAAACCATTCTTGTCTTCATCATTTATCTCAGACTGTTGAATGCCAGGCTTAGAGAGCCATCCTGAATAGTAAGCGATTATATTCCTCTTCGTATGGCCGTACAGTTTGAGAAGGTAACTTCTCCGAGTAGCATCGACAGCCTGTTGCCCCATGCTAACATGCTGCACTCGATAGGTTTCTATTTCTCTCAAAATCTCATTCCAGTTCGGCACAAGGCTCCTTTAAGACATCTTGGCAGGTTCTGTAAAAGCAGCACCTGTCGCAACACTTGGTACAATCCTAAGCGGACTTGGTTGCTCAAGCCAATCACTAGATAAATTGTTTGGTAATTGTACTGGGCGTTTGAGGAACCGTTTATACTGACGCTCTAATTTTGTTCTCTTTTTGAACTCAATTTTCTTTTGTCGTTTGCGTACCATTGCAGTGCTCCTTTTTGGGTGTTTAGTATTATTATAGCGTATAACAGATTTTGTCAAATTTTCATGTTCTGGCTTTTCAGCCGCGCTTGCCAAGTATTGCAGGCGAGTGTACAATATAACATAATAAGCAGGACTCGGTCTCTGAGGCGAAGGAGGCAGGATGGAGAAAGGTACCTGGACGGTTAAAACAGGGCTGGCCCAGATGTTGAAGGGCGGCGTGATTATGGATGTCACTACCCCGGAGCAGGCTAAGATTGCGGAGACTGCCGGGGCTTGTGCGGTGATGGCACTGGAGCGGGTCCCTGCCGATATTCGTGCGGCGGGCGGGGTGGCGCGTATGGCGGACCCCACGATTATCGAGGCTATCATGAAGACGGTTACCATTCCGGTGATGGCTAAATGCCGCATCGGTCATTTCGTCGAAGCTCAGGTGCTCGAATCGCTGGGCATCGATTTCATCGATGAGTCCGAGGTGCTCACACCTGCCGATGAGAGCCATCACATATATAAGCACCCGTTTAAAGTCCCCTTTGTCTGCGGTTGCCGCGACCTCGGCGAGGCGCTGCGCCGCATCGGCGAGGGCGCCGCTATGATTCGCACCAAGGGAGAGGCGGGGACGGGGAACATCGTCGAAGCGGTAAGGCATATGAGGGCGGTGATGGACGGCTTGAGGAGGCTGAAGGGCTTGCCCGAGGACGAGCTTATGGCTGAGGCGAAAGCCCTGGGCGCTCCGTTCGAGCTGGTTCAGGAGGTGCACAAGACAGGCAAGCTGCCGGTGGTCAATTTCGCCGCTGGCGGGGTGGCTACCCCCGCTGACGCAGCGCTGATGATGCAGCTCGGCGCCGACGGTGTGTTTGTCGGTTCTGGGATTTTCAAGTCGTCTAATCCGGAATCGATTGCCAAAGCTGTTGTGAAGGCTACAACCCACTATAAAGAACCCGCTATCATCGCCGAGGTGTCTAAAGGTATAGGGGTGCCCATGACAGGACTGGACATAAAGGCGATACCCGAGAAGGAGCTACTTGCGCCCCGCGGTTGGTAATCTCTGATGCCGGTGGGGTGATATATATGAAGAAAATCGGCGTTCTGGCGATGCAGGGTGCCTTTGCGGAACACATCGAGGCCCTGCGTCGACTGGGTGTGGCGGCGGTCCCCGTAAGGCTGCCGGGGGAGCTTAAAGAGGTCAAAGGGCTGATAATCCCCGGCGGCGAGAGCACCACCATCGGCAAGCTTCTCGGTGAATATCGTCTCGTCGGCGAACTCAAAAAGCTTATTGCCAAAGGATTCCCCGTTTTCGGCACCTGCGCCGGCATGGTTCTGCTGGCAAAAGAGGTCCGCGGTCTCGACGGGAATCACTCGGTGGAACTGCTGGGCGCGATGGACATAGCAGTGAGGCGCAATGCCTTCGGCAGGCAGGTGGACAGCTTCGAGACCGACCTCGATATATCCGTGCTGGGACCCCCTTCGTTTCACGCTGTGTTTATTAGAGCGCCCCGGATTGAAAAGGTGGGCAGGGGCGTCGAAGTGCTGGCAAGCCTCGCCGACGGCACGCCGGTGGCTGCCCGGCAGGGTAATGTAGTGGCTACCGCCTTTCATCCTGAGCTTACTGCCGACCTCAGATTGCATAAACACTTTCTGTCGCTGGTTGACGGCAATACCAGAGAGAGCCAGCATGAGCAGGGCAATGCTCAACAGGAAGCGTAAAATTAGAGTGTCATTCTGAGGAGTCCTTCCCATTCGGGAAGGACCACCGAAGAATCTCTGATAGTAGTACAAGGCTAATTACTGAGATTCTTCGCTAAAGCTCAGAATGACAGTAAGACACGGGTGGTCAATTTTGAGGGTATGTCCGGCTGAGATGTGATGATACGTTCGCTTCAGCTTACTGACGTTCCGGCGCTGCTCTTGTTCCTGGGCAAGGCTCCGAGGAATGAGGCGAGGGCAAGAGACAGACTGGGCGCCAAGGGGATAGAACGGCTGGCAGCCGCATCCATACTTAAGGGCTGTTTGATTTCAGCAGATAAACAGCATAGCTTTGTCTGCGTCAGTGGAGGGTTTGTCCAGGGACTGGCTTGCCTGCGCAGAGGGCAGGGACCCAGCGCCTGGTTTGTCGAACGCCTTATGCTGGAGCCGGAACGGGAAGAGAGCTGTATTGACCTTCTCGAAAGGGTGGGCTACGCCGGCGACAAAATCAAGGCGGAGCGGGTTTTTCTCCGTGTCGATTCCTCCAGCCCCGCAGCGGATATGGCGAAGCAGGCAGGCTTCAATCATTATCTCACTGAGTTGCTTTACCGGCTCGACGAAGTACATCAATCAGCTCCGCCTGACCCGCTGCCCGCGTTGCGCCCTAAAACAGGCGCCGATGAACATGCGCTGTTCCGTCTGTTCAGCGCCTCTGCTCCGCTGCAGGTGCGCAGCGCAGAGGGCATGACCTTGCAGGAGTGGACGCACAGCAGGGACAGAGATGCGCACAGGGAGATGGTTCAGGAAAATACAGGCGAGATTTCCGCCTGGCTGCGCATAAGATACAGCGGTGCCTCGGGGCAGTTTGAGATAGTTGCCGCGCCGGGGTCGGGCGACCTGGCGAGCCTGGCGGACTATGCACTGACTGCACTTAAGACCAGGCGTCCTGTGTACTGCCTGGTGCCCGAATATCAGCAGCAGTTGAGGCGTATTCTCGAAGACAGAGGCTTTTATCAGGCAGGTTCATATTCCTGCTTCAGCAAACAGCTGGCGGTCAGGGTTCACGAGCCTCAATTGGTGCCCTTGAGGGCTTAGGAGGTCGATTTGTCAGCCATGCAGAAAATAATGACCGATGATTTGGATGCGCTGCTCGACGCATTGCCTCCTCATATTGCGGAGCCGGTGCGGCAGCGAGGAGAGCGCGACGAGCTTCTGGAAGTGGTTATGGACCTGGGACGGCGCCCGGAGGCGCGCTTTCTGGGTCGGGACGTTTACCTCGGCTCGGATGAAGTAACGGCGGAGGACATAGATTACACGGCTTCGCGCATCGGAGCCTTCGGGGACGATAACCGCGCTGGCATCGAACGCACGCTGCATCGAATCTCGGCTATTCGCAACCGCAAGGGGCGCATTGTGGGACTCTCCTGCCGAGTGGGCAGGGCTGTCTTCGGCACCATGGCGCTGATCAAGGATTTGGTGGAATCGGGACGGAGTATTCTGCTTCTGGGCAGGCCCGGCGTGGGCAAGACCACCATGCTGCGAGAGGTAGCGCGCGTCCTTGCCGATGACTTCAGCAAGCGGGTGATAATCGTCGATACCTCCAATGAAATCGCCGGAGACGGCGATATCCCTCACCCCGCCATCGGGCGGGCGCGCCGGATGCAGGTTCCCACGCCCTCTCTGCAACATGCGGTTATGATAGAGGCGGTGGAGAACCACATGCCCGAGGTCATCATTATCGATGAGATAGGCACGGAGCTTGAGGCTCAGGCAGCGCGCACTATCGCCGAGCGCGGGGTGCAACTGGTGGGCACGGCTCACGGCAATACCCTCGATAATCTGATGATGAACCCCACGCTATCAGACCTGATTGGAGGCATTCAGTCGGTTACTCTGGGTGATGAGGAGGCAAGGAGGCGCGGCACGCAGAAGTCGATTCTGGAGCGCAAGGCTCCGCCGACCTTCGACGTTGTTGTGGAGATACAGGGCTGGGAACGGGTAGCCATCCATCCCGATGTTACCGCTGCAGTCGATGCCATGCTGCGGGGTCAACTTGTCCCCATAGAGGTGCGCTGGTTCGAGAACGGTGAGGTCAGGAAAGAGAAAAAGATGCCCTTCGGCGCGCCGGAGCCCGCCGTGGAGAAGAAAGCCTTCAAGAAAAAAGAACCCCATAATATTTTCCCCTACGGCATCAATCGAATACGCCTTGAGGAGAGCATAAAGCGGCTGCAGCTCCAGGTAGAAGTGGTGAATGAACTCAAGGAAGCCAATTTAGTAATGACCTCCAAGAGGCATTATCGCAAAAAGTCGCAACTGCTGCGCGATGCGGAACAAAAGGGCCTGCCCATATATGTTATCAGGAGCGATAAGGTGGCTCAGATGGAGCAGGGGCTAGCGAATATATTCCGGGTGGAGAAGAAATCATCGGATTCCATAGCCCAGGCGCTGAAGGAAGCGGAGGAGGCTATAGATGAAATTAAGCGCACCGGCCAGCCTGTGGAGCTCAGCCCCCAGAATGCTTTTATCCGGCGGTTACAGCATCAACTGGCTGAGAAATATAATCTGGTAACCAAGAGCACGGGCAAGGCGCCGCATCGCAGGGTGAGGATTCTATCCAACAACGATTCCAACTTCAACGACTGAGCCTACCTAGACGAGTATTGACACGTTCGCGGGTAAACGAGTATATTATGAAATCGTATCAGAGGTAAAAATGCCCGGCAGTTGTTTTATAGTTTTCGAGGGCGGCGAAGGCAGCGGCAAGTCCACACAAGCCAAGGTGCTTGCCAACAGGCTGCGCCGATTGGGATTCGGAGTCGTGCTCACTCACGAGCCTGGCGGCACGCTCCTGGGCAACAAGCTGAGGCGCTGGCTCAAATGGGGCAGGGGCGTTACCACTCAGAGCGAGCTTTTCCTCTTTCTGGCTTCCCGCAGCCAGTTGGTCAGCAAGGTGATTCGTCCTGCCCTGGATAGAGGACAAATCGTTATCTGCGACCGCTTCGAAGCCTCCACATTCGCCTATCAGGGATACGGGCGCGGGATGGACTTAGCCTTTCTGGAGAACTTGAATGGCTTTGTCACCGATGGTTTGCAGCCCGACCTGATAGTGCTTCTGGACCTGGATGCCGAGAGGGGGCTGGAGCGCAAGAGGATGAGATTGGACTGCTTCGAGCGCGAGGAGTTTGCCTTTCATCGCAGGGTGCGCGAGGGATACCTCAGGATGGCTGCTTCGGATTCGAACCGCTGGCTGGTGATTGACGGCTCGCTGCCTCAGGAGCAAATCGGCGATATAATCTGGGAGAAGGTCAGTCAGTTCGTAGGGTAACGAATTTGTACAGCATTCGGCGACAAGGGGCTTAAGCCCCTTGTTTTATTTCTTTCCGCACCGCTTCCTTATAGGCAGACATCAATCCCTCAGTAATCTTGACTGTTTTCCCCGCCCCGATGGGCTTGCCGTTCACCCCGGTAAGCGGCATCAGCTCAATTAGAGAGCTGGTGAGGAAGGCTTCGTCGGCGCGCAGCAATTCCTCCAACTTAACTTCTCGCTCTTCGACCTTTATGCCGAGCCGGTCAGCCAGTTCCATAACGGTCTGCCGTGTAATTCCGGGCAGGCAGCCGCTTTCCAAGCTTGGTGTAATCAGCCTTCCTGCGGACACCAGAAAAATGTTGCTGGTGCTGCCTTCGCAAAGAATTCCGCGCTCGTTGAGCAGGAGGGCTTCGTCGGCTCCCCCAGCCTTGGCCTCTTTACGGGCGAGGATATTGTTCAAATGGTTGGCGGTTTTCAGGCGGGAGAGCGGCGACCGGCTGTTCTGACGAACCGAGCATACTATCGCCGCAAAACCTTTGCGGTAGACCTCGGCGGGTGGCGGATTATAGCGCGAAGCTACTATAAATACTGTGGGCTTGGGCTGCTTTGGTGCGTCGGGAATCGCCTCGCCTTCTCCTATGGAGACGGTCAGCCTGATACGCGCCTCGTCGAGCTTATTGGCTTTCAGTGTGTCGTAACACGCCTTCTCCAGGTTGGCAGCGTTAACGGACAGACCGAGAAGCTTGCCCGAATTTGTGAGGCGTTCGAGGTGCCGTTCCAGTCGGAATATGCGCCCTGAGTAGGCGCGCATGGTCTCAAACAGCCCATAGCCGTAGAGAAAGCCGAGGTCGAAGGGCGAAATCCTTGCCTGGCTGCGGGGCACGAGAGCGCCATTGAGATATACTATTTGCTCCATGTCGGTTTGGAGAAGCTCAGGAAATTTTCCAGCACGTCATGCCCGACGCTGGTAAGGATGGACTCGGGGTGGAACTGAATGCCCTCCACCACGTACTTCTTGTGGCGCACGCCCATAATCACATCGTCCTCGGTACGGGCGGAGATTTCCAGAGCATCGGGGAAGGATTCATGCTGGATAACCAGCGAATGATAGCGACCCCCCGGGAAGGGGTTGGGCAGGTCTTTATAGATGGTCTTGCCGTCGTGGTGAATTATGGAGGTCTTGCCGTGCATGGGGACTTTCGCCCTGCCCACGATGCCGCCGTTGACATGTCCGATGCACTGGTGTCCCAGGCAGACGCCGAGCAGGGGAATCTTGCCGCTGAAGTGCCGCACTACATTGTTGGAGATGCCTGCTTCGAGAGGCGTGCACGGTCCCGGCGAGATAACGATATGGCTGGGAGCCAGTTTCTCTATCTCAACGAGAGTAATAGCGTCGTTGCGGTACACCACAGGCTCCCTGCCCAACTCCCCGATGTACTGCGCCAGGTTATAGACGAAGGAATCGTAGTTATCGATGAGCAGAATCATCGGGCAGCCTCCGTGACCAGTTGGGGCACCATGCTCAGCGCCTGGATGAGCGCCTTCGCCTTGTCCAGCGTCTCGACATATTCACCCTCGGGGTCGGAGTCGTAGACCACTGCCCCGCCTACCTGGAAGTACGCCTTCTTGCCTTTGACCAGTATAGTGCGGATGACGATATTGAGGTCGATATCGCCGTTGAAGCTGAGATAGCCTATGGAGCCGGTGTAAACGCTTCTTCTGGTGGGTTCGAGTTCGTCGATAATCTCCATCGCCCTCACCTTGGGCGCTCCGGTGATGGAGCCTCCGGGGAAGGTGGCTTTGAGCAAATCGATAGCGTCCTTGCCCGGGCGCAGCCGTCCCTTCACTGTGGAGGTGAGGTGGTACACGGTGGCGTACTTCTCCAGCGCCATCAGCTCGCTGACCCGCACCGTGCCGAAGCGGCAGACGCGACCGATATCGTTGCGCTCCAAATCGACAATCATCACATGCTCAGCCCTGTCCTTGAAGCTGTCCAGCAGCTCCTGAGCCAGCCTTTCGTCTGCTGCGGTGTCTTTGCCGCGCGGTCGAGTGCCCTTAATGGGGCGGGTCTCGACAAAATCACCCTGAAGCCTCAAGAATCTCTCGGGTGAGGCGCTGACCACTGTGATACCGTCGAAATTCAGGTAGGAGGCGAAGGGCGCGGGATTGATTTTGCGCAGGCGGCGGTAAAGCTCGTAGGGCGGTATGGGCAAATCCGCCTCGAAGCGCTGCGACAGGTTAACCTGAAAGATATCGCCCGCAATGATGTATTCTCTAGCTTTCTGCACTGCTGCGAGATAGCCTTCGTGGGTGAAGTTGGCGCGCAGGTTTACCCGATTGCCGGGAGTGTTGTTGAAATAGGAATCTCTGTCCTCCTCGGGGCGAGGCGCCCGGGCTAACATCTGTTTCTTCTCTTCGAGTCGCGCCTCAGCCTTGCCCGGCCTCTTGCTGCTGACCTCGGGGAAACCAGTGGAAACTATATAAGCCTTGCTCTCCAGATGGTCGAAGGCAACTATGGCGTCGTAGAAGCCAAAATAGCACTCGGGAAGCTGCAGGTCGTCTATGGCACGAGAGGGCAGCTTTTCGATGAAATGACTCAGGTCATAGCTCAGGTAGCCCACTGCACCGCCGAGGAAGGGCAGTTTGCTGTGATTGCCCTCGATTCTATATTCGCGGAGCAACTCCCCCAGGACATCGAAGGGATTCCCTGATACGACCTCTGTGCCCTCCGGGCGGATAAGGGTTATCTCCCTGCCGCGGCTTCTCAGCACCAGGAAGGGGTCGCTGCCCATAAAAGAGTAACGCCCCAGCCGCTGCGGGTCCATGCCGCTATCGAGGAAGAAGCTGAAGGGCTTGTCCTTGAATGCCTCGAACGCGTGTGAAGGTGCAGGTGGGTTCGGGATTTCCGTTACGAGAGGCAGGCGCTGGTGGTTAGTTGACATTCTGTTCATGAGTTAATCAAGGGGCTTGCTTTTTAGCTCCGTCCCGCCTAGATTATATGCGATTTGAGCGGGAAAGTACAAAAAGAGAATTGCAAAATGAAAAATGAAAAGTGCAAATTGCAAATAGGAATTCTATCAAGGGGGTTGAAGAGCCATGAAATTCAGCGCCAGTAGCGAAATCGATGCTTCACCGGAGAAAACATGGTCGTTGCTCAAGAATATAGAGGAGTGGCCTCAGTGGGTACCGTCCCTGAAAAAGGTTGAGAAGGTATCCGGGGAGCCCTTGGGAAAGGGCTCGCAGGTTCGGGTGGTAGCGAAGTCTCTTATCAAGGTTAACCTGTTAATGACTGTCACCGAGTTCGCCGCAGGGCAGCGCGTGGTTATGGAGGGCAAGGTGCTGGGTGTAAGGATGACGCGCTACTATACGCTGGAGTCTGTGGCACAGAATAAAGCGAAGCTCACTGCCGGCGGAGAGGTTAAAGGACAGCTGGCATTTCTAGTGCGCCGCAGCGGCCAGAAACTGTCCGAGGAGATAGTGCACTCGCTGAAAAAGAAGGTGGAGGGATCGATGTAACGGTATAGGGGCACAGCGCGCTGTGCCCCCAACATAACATGCGCAATGTTCTTCAATAATCCGTTTCGCCAAGTCTCTTGATTGAATATAGGACCCAACTTTTTCTAAACATTACGAGTAGCCAAATCAACATAGTGCAAGCAATAAAAACGCCAATACCACCAAAAATCGCCTGAGGGACTGGCTGGCTTAGCAGATTCCAGGAAAAGAAGCCGGTAATTGCTATCAAAGAAATGAATGCGAATGATTTTAGGCACAATATCCATGCGCTACGAGGCAGATGTTGAATATCGTTAATTATTCCCCACCTCGATAATTGATCTATATCATGATTGTCTAGCCTCCCTAGCAGAGGGGAAAATCCTATCAACCTCCAAATGCTAGAATCCCTTGAACCTGCGTGAATTGCTGTTGTTTTCTTGCGCAGTCTAATTTGCGAATAAATTCCTCTGACTTCGAGTGTTACCATCACAATTGCAGGCAGTCCCACCAATAAGATATAGCCAAACGGCTGCTTCAGAAAGTGGAAAATATACCCCAGAAAAGGGATATGAAACTGCATCTTCCCTAGCACACAATCCGAAGGAACGGGATATTTATCAGCGAATTCGTTATGATCTCCCGCAGTCTGGAAGCTGATATCGCCTTCCTGACGAATAATATTGATTACTCTATGCGTTGTGACTGTGCTGCCCACATGCCTCGGCTGGTAGGCAATAATATCGCCAACCTCTATCTCAGATACGTTCACAGGCTGCACCATAGCAACAGAGCCACTTGAGAGAGCCGGGCCCATGCTTCCGCCCATTACCATGAGAAAACTGAACCCCCATAAATATGGCGCTGTAATAATGAAAAGCAGCAAAGCTAGAAATGTAAAGAACAGAAGACTGCTGAACAGTTTAGTTGCTTTGATCATAGCCGAATGAGTGCTGATAGTCAGCGCTCGCGATTTCAAGACGTTCAACGGCTTCCGTGATTTAACCGTGTACTGCAATGTGCCTCCTTACTTACCACCTACTTCTAACCCGTGCACGTGTGAAAATGTTTGACTAATTCTCGTGGCTATACCTTGTCCAATCCCTGTGTCTCTAGTAGTAGTCAACTCTCACCTCATGCAGCATAGGGGTCCTCATTTCAGTAAAAGAAACCAAAGTTGCTCGCCATTGCATGTAGCGCCCCGAAGGAAGTCCCTCAGTGACTGGAGAAATACTCCCCACGGGAACCCACACAGGCGTATCAGCATCCTTCAGAAACTCGGTGTCCGATGCTCTCACTTCGAAGGTTATGTTGGAATTAGTTGGGAGCGTTTCATCCCACGACAGCTCCTCCCAAGTCGCTCCGACAGCCCCGGTGTCCAAGACCTGCGAGGCTATGGTGCCAGAACCAACATACTGAATCGCGAGAGCGAGAGCGCCTCCGCTTGAGATGGTGGCTGGAGCGACTGTCATAGCTGACCAAGAGTTCCCAACGATATCATATCTCCAGAAGGTGGTAGTGCTCGCGCCGCGGAA